>JAFCZY010000035.1 GCA_019314105.1 Deltaproteobacteria bacterium | reverse complement strand
GAGAATGCCCCTATCTGGGAAGAACACAGCATGGATGAGACGGGCAAAATCTATATCGAAGAGGAACGCTATGAAAAATTCGGCGCAGGCATGGGTAAAATGCCCGGGGTGGGTCGGATGGTGAAACGAGGCATTTATGAAGCAATTACAGATATGCACATGCCAACCGGTGATTTCATATTAAGGGTGGGGAGCCCCGGAGTAGACCATACCATTATCTGGAGGGATCAGCGGTATAATCTTTCTGACACAATGGCCCACAAGGCTGTAAAATTTTCAGGGAAATCCAGGAGCATGCTTTATCTAATATGGCGATCCCTTAAAGGCACTCCCCAATTATACAAATAGAGGAACACAATGGTTGAAAATATTAAACCAGGTCAAGGCAAAGATTGTGCAGAAAACTCTGGCTTGGCAGATGCCAATCAAACCCTGATAAAAATAACCGCCTGGATTATCATGGGTGTTGCCGTGAGCCTGAGTCTTTACCAGCTCTACACCGCAGGCGTGGCTGCACTGACAGCCCTGGTTCAGCGATCCATCCATCTGGGGGCCATTCTCAGCCTGACGTTTCTACTTAAACCCGCTTTTTTAAAAATTAGAAAAGATAAATTTTCTTTCTGGCTTTTTCTGGACTGGATTCTGGTCGGGTTATCCATATACTGTACTTTTTATATTATCAACGATCTTACGGCCATTTTTGAACGCCAGGGAGACTGGCTTCTAAGTGATCGAATCGTCAGTATTATCGGAACGCTTCTGGTGCTGGAAGCCTGCCGCAGAGTTATCGGGAATATTATGACCGGAATTTGTGCTCTCAGCATTGCTTATGCCATGTTCGGACCCTATATGCCCGAGCTGATCATCCATAAAGGATACAGCATTGAACGGATTACCACCACGCTCTGGCTGACCACCGAAGGAATTTTCGGTCTTCCCATTGGTGTGGCAGCCACCTTTGTTTTTGTTTTCGTTCTTTTCGGTGCCATCCTGGAAACCACGGGAGGTGGAGCGTTTTTCATTGATATGGCCTATGCCCTTACCGGTCGTTTCTCAGGGGGTCCTGCTAAGGCAGCAGTCGTTGCTTCAGGATTTATGGGGTCGGTCTCGGGCTCTGCCGTCGGCAATGTAGCTGCCACAGGCTCTTTTACCATACCCATGATGAAAAAAGTGGGGTATCGTCCCCATGTGGCAGGGGCTATTGAGGCCGCTGCCTCAACCGGGGGGCAGATGATGCCGCCCATTATGGGAGCAGGCGCTTTTTTAATGGCCGAATTTACCAACACAAGCTATCTGACCATCATCAAAGTGGCCTTGGCACCGGCCATCATGTATTATCTTACCGTATTGATATTTGTTCATTATGAAGCCAAGAAATACGGTTTAAAAGGCGAACCAAAAGAAAACCTGCCAAAAATCATGAAAGTGCTTAAAGACGGGTTGCATTTTATTATTCCGGTCCTGATATTAATTTATGTCCTCGTGTCAAATTATTCTCCGATGATGGCCGGATTTATTGCGGTCATCAGTACGCTTACCATCAGTATCATGGCAAATTCTATCCGCTGGATAGTGAACGGCAACAATAAACCAAGCCTGATCCAATTCAGTACGGGCCAGTTCAAATCAATTATCAAAGCCCTTGAAAATGGTGCTAAAAACGCTGTTATGGTCTCTGTGGCATGCGCAGCCGCCGGAATCATTGTGGGCATGGTAAGCCTTACTGGTATGGGGCTTAAGTTCTCAAGCCTTGTCCTTGAACTGAGTTATGGCATAAAAGTGCTTGCCATTCTCCTGATTGGCGGTGCTTCCCTGGTGCTTGGCATGGGACTTCCCGTCACTGCCAGTTATATTGTTCTTGCCACACTGGCAGGACCGGCCCTGCTTGATATGGGAGTTCCCATCATGGTCGCTCATATGATCGTATTCTGGTATTCCCAGGATGCCAATGTTACACCGCCTGTCAGCCTTGCCAGTTTTGCCGGAGCCGGAATTGCAGGGGCCAATCCCATGAAAACTGCGCTGGTTTCATGGAAACTCGCCAAGGGGCTTTACATTATCCCCATTATTATGGCATACAGACCACTTTTAGGTATGGGGGATAATTATGAGCTGTTCCACTGGGAAGTGATTTTAACCATGATAACCACAACCCTGGGCCTGGTCGCCTTTGCATCGGCTTTAGAAAGATATTTTTTAAGAAAAGCCAAACTTGTTGAAACCCTTCTGTTCTGGCTGGCGGCCATTGGACTTTTCTGGCCGACGTACTGGGCAGATATGGCCGGTTTTATCGCATTGATCCTGGCCGTTGCACTGCAGATAATTTATCCCCTAAGCCCAACTGCTAACACAGGTATGTATAATGAAAAATAGCTTAAACAAAGTAATTCCGCTTAAACAGGCGATTGAACAATATGTAAAAAACAGTTCCCATATATCTATTGGAGGATTTACCATAAACCGAAACCCCATGGCAGCGGTTTATGAAATTATCCGGCAGAAAATTTGTGATCTGCATTTATATGCCCACTCCAATGGAACCGGTCTGGATGAACTCATCGGGGCAGGCTGCATTTCAAAGCTTGAAATCGCCTATGGTGGAAATGGGAAAGCCGCACCCACCTGTATTCATTTCGCCAGAGCTGCCCAGAACAATGAAATCTTATTTGAAGACTATTCAAATTACATGATGAGCCTGAGATTTACAGCAGGTGCCATGGGGGTACCTTTTTTGCCCACACTTTCAGGATTTGGATCGGATATCCTGACAAAATGGGGATTTTCCAAATCCATGAGAAGGTCTGATCCTAAAATTGTGGATAACAAACTCGCAGTTATAGACAATCCTTTTGGAGACTGGGCAGGCGCATCCAAAGTGGTTCTGGTACCGGCCATCAATCCGGATGTTACCATCATTCATGTTCAAAAGGCCGATGCCACGGGAACCTGCAGTATACAAGGACTTGCCTTTGCCGACATCGAACAGGTAAAGGCATCCAAACATGTTATTATTACTTGTGAACACCTTGTCACTAAAGAAGAATTAAGACAGAACCCTGACTTAAATCAGATCCCCTTTATCCATGTGTCAGCGGTCTGCCATGTTCCCCTGGGTGCCTACCCCACCGCAGTATTTGGCCACTATGACTATGATTCTCAGTATTTGCGCAAATTTGCAATTGCCGCAAAAAATCCGGATAAATTCAAAAAATATCAGAACAAATATATTTATGGTGCTAAAGATCATGACGCATTTTTAGACATTATCGGCCAGGAAAGAATTGATACGATCACAGCAGATCCAAGAACCGGTTACTCGGTTAATATGAAAAGGGATTAACATGAAAACCATTCAACCTTATACCCCCAGGGAAATCATGACCATTATGGCGGCAAGAGAAATAAAAAATGGAGATATTGTTTTCAGCGGCACCGGCATTTCAATGCTGGCAGCCATGGCAGCCAAGAACATCAATGCGCCCGACAGTGTGATTTTCTTTGAAACCGGCGCCATAGATTCTCTTCTGGAAGAACTGCCTTTTGCCGTTGCAGACCCTCGAATCATGTACTGGGCTGCTGCAAATTCCAGGCTGACAGATGCCTTTGCCACCATGCAGAACCCGATAACAGGGGAAAAAGTCATCGCTATATTAGGCGCCGCCCAGATAGATCGTTACGGGAATCTGAACACCACATGCATTGGGGACTATCATTCTCCTGAAATCCGATTTTCAGGAAGCGGCGGCGGGTGTGACGTGGCAAGCTTTGTCCCCCGGTGCATTGCCTTTATGCAGCATGAAAAACGCAAATTTGTTAAAAAACTTGATTATCTCACAAGTCCGGGTCAACTTGAAGGAAATAACAGCCGACAAAAAGCAGGGTTAAGACCCGGCGGTGTCAGTGTCGTGGTAACCAATCTGGGTGTGATGCGGTTTGATAAAGACACCGGCAAAATGTATCTGGATAAATTCTATCCCAGTATTACACCTGAAAAAATCCTTAAAAACACGGAGTTTGACATGGATATTTCAAGGGCAACCCTGGCTGATCCTCCCACAAAAACAGAACTTACCATCCTGCGGGAGGAATGTGATCCCCAACGGCTGATACTCGACTGATAATAATGAATGCCGAACGGCAAAAAATATAGCTTATGATAATGTAGTTATGGATATAGAGCCAGCTCTCAGTGTCAAGGGTCTTCTTTCTCAAATGGAGCTTAGTTCAAACAGAGATTTGCCAGGATTAAAATATATGAAAACAAAAAGGCTCAAATTACCGGAAAGGAATCACTTACCTGCGGACATTGTATTGCAGTTTGTCCCAGAAAAGCAATAAGTCTGAAAAATACAGAGTTTTGTAAAATTGATTTTAATACGTTCTCATATGAAAATAAATGGATTAAACATGGTAAATTTGAAACATCAGAACTTGTCAGACTTATGCTCTCCAGAAGATCATGCAGAAATTTTAAAGATAAAAATATAGACAAAGATATTCTTGAAGATTTAATAAAAATAGGAACAACTGCTCCATCGGGATCAAATTGCCAGGATTGGATTTTTACTATTGTTCCCACAACAAAAGATGTTGCCGGACTTGGTGTAAAGATCGCAGAGTTTTTTAAAAAATTAAACAAAATGTCTAAAAATACCCTTCTAAGAAAAGGGTTGACTTTATTTGGCAATAAGAAGCTGCAGTTTTATTGGGAGAACTATTATGAATCTGTCAAAGAAACGATTGAACTCTATGAAAATCAAGGCATCGATAAACTTTTCCACGGAGCAACCGCTGTCATTCTGGTTGGTGGATTAAAAAAATCAAGCTGCCCTTCGGAAGATGCACTCCTTGCAACACAGAACATTCTTTTAGGAGCGCACTCCATGGGTCTTGGAACCTGCCTTATCGGTTTTGCCGTAAATGCTATTGCAAATGATGCAAAATTAAAAAAATCTCTGGGAGTTAATGAAAATGAAGCTGTTTATTCAGTTATAGCACTTGGATATCCCAATGAGAAATTTAAAGGGCTGACAGTAAGAAAAAACATACAACCAAGATATCTTAGTTTTTAACAGCAGATATTTGAACTATTAAAATTATAATGACTTTTTTGTATTTTATGGTAAAAGGGTCTTAGTGGGTTAATTTTCCTGTCAATTCAGTTCTTTTTGCAGATAAAAGGGAGGCCCCCGATGAAAAAAAACCAAATTGTTCCAAACCTTCAGATACGTCTCTATAAAAGTATGATCCTGACACGCAAGTTCGAGGAAAAGATCGTGGCCCTCAGTCAAGAGCCCGATCGAATGCCGGGTATGCAGATTCTGGCCAATGGCCAAGAGGCAGTTGCCACGGGCATAGTTTCGGCCCTTAAACCGGAGGATGTCATCATCAGTAACCACCGCAGCCACGGTCATCTGCTGGCCCGGGGCACAGATTTAAATTCTCTGATGGCAGAAATTATGGTCAAAGACAAAGGCGTCAATGGTGGCAAGGCTGGAACCTTGCATCTATCCGTACCAGATGTCAATGTTTTGATGACATCCACTGTAGTTGGTGCAGGACCGCCTCTGGCCATTGGTGCAGCTTTTGCCCAACAGTACAAGCGGGCCAAAGGAATAACCGTGGTTTTTTTCGGCGATGGTGCAGCGGCCGAGGGGAGCGTGCACGAAGCCATGAATCTGGCCGGCGTCTGGAAGCTGCCTCTTTTGTTCGTCTGTGAAAACAATTGCTGGGCTGGAGCGCAGCGGCTTGAAGAGCATTGCGCTACCCAGCACATTTTTCAGCGGGCTAAAGGATACGATATGCCTGGCCAGAACGTGGATGGCAATGATGTGGAGGCTGTTTACAATCTCGCCGTCGAGCTGGTTGAGTATTGCCGTTCGGGCAAGGGACCTGCGTTGATGGAAGCTTTGACCTACCGCATGCGAGGTCATGGTGAACAGGACCGGCAGCATTATGTGGACCTCAGGGAGCTTGCGATCTGGAAGGCCAAGTGTCCCATCCGTCGCTACCGCCAAAAGCTCCTTAATGATGGCGTGCTCAACCAAGCCCAGATCAAGACCATTGACCAGGATGCCGAGACGCGTGTGTCAGCTGCCGTGGCTTTTGGTGACGAAAGTCCGTATCCCGGACCCGAGACCGCCCTGACCGATGTATTTGTCCAACCACCCAGTGCCTGAAAGGAGTTGTACCATGAGTCAAAAAACATTCGGACAAGCCTTAAATGAAGCCCTTACGATTTCCATGGAAACCGATGAGAATGTATTTATCGCGGGCGAAGGAGTGGGGGTTTCCATACACCAGGATTCAAACATGGCCACCTACGATCTTCTGAAAAAATTCGGTCCAAGACGGGTGAAGGATACGCCGGTCAGCGAGGCGGCCATTGCCGGGCTTGCCGTAGGTGCCTCCTGCATGGGCCTGCGGCCAGTGGTGGAAATCATGTTTTTTCCATTCATTACCCTGGCAAGCGACATGTTGGTCAACCATGCCGGAAAGCTACGCTATATGAGTGGTGGTAAATCCAGTTTTCCTTTGACAGTGCGAGTAAAGGCCGGAGTAGGCTTTGGTGCCGGCAGTCAGCACTCCCACAACCTTGAATCATGGATAGCACACAGCCCGGGTCTGAAAATCGTTTGGCCATCAACACCGGAAGATGCCAAGGGCTTACTGCTCACTGCCATTTTTGACCCGGACCCGGTCATCGTGGTAGAGGACATGATGCTCTATCGGATGCTCGGTGAAGTACAGACCGGCGACATTCGTACTCCCCTGGGTAAGGCCCGCATGGTCTCGCCAGGATCTGACTGCACCATAGTGGCCTATGGCGTGGCCCTGTACACGGTAATGAAGGCACTTAACCCCTTGAGTGAGCAGGGAATCTCCTGCGAGGTAATTGATCTGCGATCCCTGGTACCTCTGGACAAGGCCTGCATCCTCGACTCGGTTCGCAAGACCGGTCGACTGGTAGTTGTGCACGAAGCCAATCGCTTCTGTGGATTCGGTGCGGAACTGGCCGCTATGGTTGCCGAAGAGGCATTTGAAGCCCTTAAGGGTCCGGTTAAGCGAGTTGGTGCGCCCCAAATTCCGGTACCCACTGCACCCACCCATGAAAAAATTTTCAAGCCTGGCCCCGAAGACGTGGTTTTGGCGGTTCGGGAGACCATGAAAAAATAACAGGATATGGCATGGATAGATTTTTCAGTTTCAGATTCAAAATTCCATTATAGCGAGCAAGGCTGGCTAAAATCTGGATCAATAAATTATTGGGCAAGGGGTATTTTTTTATAAAAAAATGCTTGACAGTTTAAAAAATAAAACTTAGCTTAAAATTTCCGCTGAATACAATGGCGTATTAGCAGAATTAGAAGAAAACAAAGGTGTTTTCCCAATATTACCGGGCGAATGCCTTTTTTTGTCTTAATTTTGGAAGGAGGACGTGTAAAATGAATGGAATTACCAAAAAAATAGGTTTTATTTTTATGGTTCTTATTGTCTTTGGCGGGAGTGCCTGGGGTGGTTGGTTCAAATTTGAGCCCAATCTTATACTTTTAGATGGGACTGCTGTAGCTCTGGATCTCAAGGATCTTAAAAAAGAAAATGATTACATCGAAAAAGGAGATGTGGAAAAAGCAAATCAATTAATAAAAGATTCGAAAGTTCATATCGTTAAAAGTGGGAAAGACCAGACCCGTGTTGAATATGTCAGCTATGAGGAACACGAAGGCAGTGTTTTTATTAGAGTTAAAAATGAAAGCGGAAGCAAACTTTGGGCAAACATGATTGGCCTTGCTTGTGAAGGGCAAGATGGGAAGCAAAAGAATATCATTAAACAAAATTTGATCAAAGAAGAATTTAAGCTATTATCAAAGGTGACCCGTTAAACGGAGATTCACATGTTTATTTGCAAGGCAGAAATCTACTTCTGCCTTGTCTTTTGTTCTCAGGTAATTTAACGAAAAAGTTCAGGATCAATATCAAACCGTTTCATGATCTGCTGCAGGGCCTGCCGGTCCATATGGCAGTGCTTGGCCGCCCGGGTGATATTGCCGGTGGTCATGGAGAGCTTGGCACCGATATAATCGTGGTTAAACTCATGGAGTATTTTTTCTTTTGCTTCTTTATAGGGCAGCGATGAAATGCTGGTGTCAGATTCTTTAAACTCATATTTTTTTTGTCCTGCATCTTTTAAGGGTATATCAGACAGGACAATGATATTCTTTTTTGAATAAAGAATCCCCTGGACAAGAATATTTTCAAGCTCCCTTACGTTTCCAGGCCATGGCTGCTTCAGCAAAAGATCCATTACATCCTGGGAAATCATTTTGGGCTCTTTTTTCAGTTTTTTGCAATGCTTTTCCACAAGGTGTTCGGCAAGGATCGGGATATCGGTTATTCTGTCTCTTAACGGCGGCAGTTCAATGGGAAGGACATTCAGCCGGTAAAAAAAATCTTCCCTGAATTCTTTATCGGCGATCTTCTGTTTAAGATTTCTGTTGGTGGATGCAATGATCCGCACATCCACTTTTTTGACTTTTGTGTCCCCAAGGGGTTTTATTTCCTTTTCCTGGAGGACTCTTAATAATTTTGTCTGGATGGAAGGCCCGATATCCCCGATTTCGTCCAGAAAAATTGTTCCTTTGTCCGCTTCCTGGAAAAGTCCGTCATTGTCACGAGTGGCATTGGTAAATGCACCCTTTTTATACCCGAATAATTCACTTTCCAGAATGGGTTCCGGAATGGTCGGGCAATTGACAGGGATAAACCTTTTATCTTTTCGTGGACTCAACGCATGAATGGATCTTGCAGCCAGATCTTTCCCTGTTCCTGATTCTCCTGTGAGCAGCACTGTAACATCGCTTGATGCAACCAGATTGATTTGATCAAACACCCTTTGCATGGGGTCACTTTTCCCAATTAATTGAGATGGGCGGATCTCTTTTTCTTTTAAAAGTCGCTTATTTTCCTTTAGCAATAAGCTTCTTTCAAGGGCTTTTTGAATTTTAAAAATGATTTCATCCTGGTCAAAGGGTTTAGGAATAAAATCATAGGCCCCTTTTTTAATGGCCTTTACCTCAGACTCAATATTGCCGAAAGCGGTCAGCATGACCACGGTTAAATCAGGATAATGTGACCGCATATGCTCAAGCAGTTCAAACCCGTCCATACCCGGCATCCTGATATCACAAATGACCAGGTCAAACTCCTCTTGCTCAAGAATCGACATGGCCATTTTTGCTGAAACCGCCATGGAAACCCTGCAATTAATTTCTGGTTCAAGGGTCCTTTGCAAAAGCCGTGTCATATCTTTTTCATCATCAACTGCAAGTATGTTTGCTTTCATTTTCATCCCCTGGTCACACTTAATCCATCGTTCTATCAGCAGGAAGGCTAATGGTGAATAATGTTCCCATTCCTTCGCTGCTTTTTACACGGATATCTCCCTGGTGTCGTTTAATAATACCATATCCGACAGAAAGTCCAAGGCCTGTTCCCTGACCCACTGGTTTAGTCGTAAAAAACGGATCAAAAATTCTGGTTAAATTCTTTTTATCAATCCCTTTTCCATTATCCTTTACCATAATCAGAATTTTATCTTGGTCTGTTCTTTGCGTGGTAATATCAATATTGCCTTTCCCCTCAACGGCATGACAGGCATTGATCACCAGATTTATAATCACCTGTCCAAGCTCTTGTTCATTTCCAAGAATATTAAGCCTGTCTTCCGTATAAGGATTCAGCGACATTTCAATATTTCTGAAATCAGAATGATTGGATAAAAATTTAACCACACCATCAACCACCTTGTTGATATCAATAATACTCAATTCGGAAGAGCCTTTTCGCGAAAAGGAAAGAAGGTCAGACACAACTGTTTTACAATTCTGCACATGTTTTTCTATAATTTTTAAATCATCTTTATGTTCGGGTTCCAGTTTTAACAAAAGCTGTGTGTACCCAAGAATAATCCCCAAAGGATTGTTGATCTCATGGGCCACACCGGCGGACAGTTCCCCTAGGGCAGCCAGCTTATCTGCCTGGGCGATCTGCCGTTCCATCTGCCGTTTTTCATTCACATTCTTAATGATGAAATGATAGGTTTTTGCACATCCAAACGCTCCATAATCAATCCCACCCGTTATCAGAACAAATAAGGAGTCATTGTCCGGTCTTAAAAATTCGGCTTCCTCATTTAAAATATATTCTTTTGAAGCGATCTTGTTATGGATTTTTTCCCATTCAGAAAAATCAGCAAAAAAATTGCCCGCCGTCATTTTTCCCATGATCATTTCATCGCGGGTGTATCCGGTTAATATAATCCCGGCCGGATTAATCTCCATGATTTTGAACTCACTGTCTGTGACAATAATGGTATCCAGAGATTGCTCAAATATTCTGCGGCACTTATGTTCACTGCTTGTCAGCCGCTCTGTCCTCTCAATCACTTTATGCTCAAGG
>JAFCZY010000294.1 GCA_019314105.1 Deltaproteobacteria bacterium | reverse complement strand
GCGCGATTGATCGTTCTTTTTACCTGTCTGCTTAAAAATTTTCTTGCGGGAGTAATCCCAAAGCATTTTGATGGCAAGGACACTTTCTTCAGGATCATTAAACACGGGGAATGTGTTCACCGCTTTTAACTGCTCAATATGACGTTTCTCTGCAAAAAAACTAAGCCCTATCGGTTTGTTGGCCTCCTTGCTTATTTGTGTAAAGATATCCAGAAGTTTATCAAGCTTGCTCATCTCTTTACCGAACATTTTAGCGATTTCCGGACCATACATAATTGAGAGTACCATGCCATCAATATTATCAAGGGCAAGGCATTCTTTAAGAGCAAAAATCAAAACCTCCATGGAGTGAATATCCCCGAAATCCATAGGATTTGTCATTCGGATCACACCCCCTCTCCTGAAGCTTTCTATTTTATGAATAAGTGCTTCCGGTAAAGCAGGGCATGTAAAACCATGTTTTTCACACGCATCTCCAAGTATTACGGAAAAGCCTCCTGAAAGGGATATGGCAACCAGCCTGTTCCCATTTAATTCAGGCAAACGAAGTACTTTGGCACAGACGGTCATTTCATGAATAGTGTTTACTCTAATAATCCCTGCCTGCCTCATAGCACCTTCTACGATACGATCATTGTTAGAGAGTGCGGCTGTGTGGGATTTGGCTACTTCCAATGCTGCCCGGCTTACATTTGATTTGAGTATAACAATGGGTTTTGTGGATTTTTTAGCTACCTCCATCAGCTTTCTTCCATTATCAATGCTTTCCAGATAGAGATGTATTTGCTTAGTATTCTTATCATCCATCAGATACTCAATAAAATCTATTTCATCTAAATCCAGCTTATTACCAATACTCATTATCTTTGAAAAGCCGATATGTTCATCTGAAAAAGAATGAGCAACCTGATTGGCCACACCACCGCTTTGAGCAACTATGCTTACAACACCTTTTTTGAAGTTTTTAGTATTAATTGGGTTAAATGGAGTGCAGAGTCCTGATCCTGTGTTTATAATTCCGATGCAGTTCGGTCCGATAAATCTGATTCCATGACGTTTTGCGGTTTCAAGAAGGGTATCTTCCGCTGAGTTGTTTGTTTCTTTAAATTCACGATATCCACCAGTCGAAATAACGGCATGGCGAATACCTTTACTGCCACAGACATCCAGATATTTACCCACAAGATGAGAAGGAACTAAGATCACCGCAAGGTCAATATTTTCAGGCAAATCTTCGGGGTTCGTTATTATTTTCTTACCGAAAACAACCCCTGAATTTTTTCCCACCGGAAAGATATCACCCGCATATCCCATTTCCAGACAATTATGAATGATATTCTTGGCCAAATTGGAAGAACCGGAACCTACGCCAAAAACTGCTATAGCTGATGGGTAGAAAAAATGCTTCATCATACCTCTCATGATTTTAGTATAGTATCATATATGGTAATTAATCGTACCATATATGATACTATACTCATGTTTGTTTTACAATGTCAAGTATGATTTTGATTTCTTCAAAAGGAATAACTATGATTCTTCCCGTCGATTTACTATCGTTTATAGATGGTATTTATGAGTTGTGTTCTTGATAAAAATTGCCAGCAATATTATGGTGCTATTTATTTAACCTGTAATGATAGGGCACAAATGGATCATAGCTTAATTGACAAGGTATTTCCCGATCTTGATAAACCTCTTTTAATCACGGTAAAAAACAGACTTGATTCTTTTAAGGAAAGCCTGAAAAGGGATGGGCTTCAAATTGATCCGGCGCCTGATTTACAAGCTGATCTTATAAAAATTTTTCTTTTCAGCGAATTTATTGCATCAAATTTTATTAGAAATCCAGGTGTTTTTAAAGATCTTGTCGACTCAAAAGATCTGTTCAAATCATATTCAGAATATACGATCGTGGCAAGGCTTGAAAAAAAAATTTCAAAAAACATGGATGTGGCAACGGTCAAGGAAATCCTTTTGCAGATCAAGTTGTACGAAACCATAAGAATCGCATGGCGTGATTTAACGGGGGCAGCCAGGCTTTCCGAGACACTTTCCGATCTTTCAAATCTTGCAGATGCCATTGTTGATACGACCATGGCGACACTTTATGATGAGGTCTGCAAAACTTATGGAACTCCTGTGGACAGTGAAGGAAACTTCCAGGGAATGATTGTGCTGGGCATGGGTAAGCTGGGTGCCGGGGAACTGAATTTTTCTTCGGACATTGATCTTATTTTCGTCTATCCTAAGTCAGGGTATACAAACGGGGAGAATATCATTTCCAATGAAGCATTTTTTACAAAAATATGTCGCAGGTTTTTAAGATTTTTTTCAGCAGATTCCCATGGAATTAATTTTTACAGGATTGATACCAGACTAAGGCCCTATGGTGATGGCGGGCCCCTGGTGATGAGTAGTTTTGCCTTTGAAGAATATTATCAGGCCCAGGGAAGAGAATGGGAAAGATATGCCATGATAAAAGCAAGGCCGGTTGCCGGTGATATTGAAGCAGGCTTTAAGCTTTTAAAAACTTTGAATTCCTTTATTTACAGGCGGTATTTTGATTACGGATCTTTTGATTCCTTTCGGGATATGAAGCACAGAATTACACTGCAAGTAAAAAACAAAAAATTAAAAAACAATATCAAGCTGGGTGCTGGCGGTATCAGGGAAATAGAATTTTTCGGACAATTGTTTCAGCTGATCAGGGGTGGGGTTGAGCCTGAGCTCCAGGAACGAAAGATCTTAAAGGTTCTGGATCTGTTAGAAAACCATTCTTGTATTAATGAGGCAACAAAAAAAGATTTGAAAGAATCTTATGTGTTTTTAAGAAGGGTTGAAAACAGGCTTCAAGCCTATGCAGACCTCCAAACCCATGATATTCCTGAAAAAGAAAATCAAAGAAAGATTCTGGCGCTTTCCATGGGGGTTGATGCATGGGATGATTTTGCACAAGACTTAAACGACCACATGCAAAGGGTTCATTATCATTTCAGTCAATTGCTGGTTTCGGAGGAACAGGAAAATTCAGATAAAGAGACACGGGATCTTAAAGAATTATGGATCAATATTAATGATCCTCAATTTGCTGCAGATTCTATAGCCATTGGTCGTTTTAAGGAACCTGACAGGGTATTAAGTATTTTAAGATCTCTTGA
>JAFCZY010000293.1 GCA_019314105.1 Deltaproteobacteria bacterium | reverse complement strand
CAACATCTTCTTTTTCTTCTGATTTTAGTGCATAGGCCCTGCCGATAACGCCCTGAAGTTTTGTAAATTCAATCACCACCTGGCTGACAAGGTCTGCCTTGCAAATTTGCGCCGCCCTTGTAACATTTTGCATCAAAATTTCTTTATCATCATAGGATGAGGCTGCAACAAGATATTCACCCAATTTTCCAATCCGCAGCGTTTTTTCATAAACCGTTCCCAATTTTTCCTGAAAGGTGACTTTTTTAAGTTTAAGGGCAAACTCATCCAAAGAAGATTGAAGATCCACTTCATAGAAAAATTTTGCGTCGGACAACCGGGCCCTTAATACTTTTTCATGCCCTCTTGCCACAAGCGCCATATCCTTTGCCCGAGTATTGTTAACCGCGATGAACAAGGGTTTCAACTTACTCTTTTCATCCACCAGAGCAAAATATTTCTGATGTTCTCTCATGGCGGTGATCAGAACTTCATCCGGCACTTCAAGGAACTCATCATCAAATTTACCCACAACAGGAAAGGGGGATTCCACAAGATTTGTTACAATATTGATCAGCTCATCATCTTCAAGAATCTGTGAATGATGTTCTTTTGCGCAGGTTTCAATGGCCTTTGTCAAAATGGCCTTTCTTTTCCCGATATCAGGAATAACACCGGCTGATTCAGCAATCTCAATATATTTATCTGCCGATTCAATCTTATGTTTCCCAGGATGCATGAACTGATGTCCCAGAATATAAGAAGAGGATTTTATATGGCCCACTTTAAAATCAAGAATTTTCCCCCCAAAAAGCCCCACCAGAGAAATAATGGGTCGGGCAAAATTTATGGGAAGGCTTCCCCATCTCATGGTTTTGGGAAACGGAATGGATAAAATTTCTTTTTCAAGAAGACTTTCAAGGATAGAGACTGTGGACTCGCACTTCTCTTCGATGACTGCGGTCAGGTACCGTCCCTTTTTTATGTCTTCAACCTGAATTTGATCAATGGTCACGCCTGCCTTGACGGCAAATTTCTCTGCGGCAATGGTTGGATTGCCGTTCTCGTCAAACCCTACTCTTTCGGGCGGGCCTGTGATGGTTGAGGTTTTCGGATTCTGCATATCTGCAACATCTTCCACCATTAATGCAAGACGTCTGGGCGTCCCAAATATCCGGGCATCGCCATGATCAATTCTCGCTTTATCCAGGGATGCAAGGATTTTCTCCTTAAAGGCATTTAAAGCAGGAATAATATAACCGGCAGGAATTTCTTCTGTCCCTATTTCAATTAAAAGTGGTTTCATTTTAAATTGTCCCTCCCTTCTTCAACAACGGATGTCCCATTTCTTCTCTCTGGATGAGATACGTCTTGGAACATGCCCTTGCAATATCCCTGATACGTTTAATATATCCTGTTCTTTCGGTCACGCTGATGGCACCTCGTGCATCCAGGAGATTAAACGTATGGGAGCACTTTAAACCATATTCATAGGCGGGGATGACAAGCCCTTCTTTGACGATCCGATGCGCCTCTGCCTCGTATTTTTTAAACAGGTCAAACAACATATCCACATCGGCAATTTCAAAATTATAGGTGGACTGTTCCACTTCCTGCCGGTGATAGACATCCCTGTAGGTGATGGTATCGTTCCACTTTAGATCGAATACATTATCCACACCCTGTAGATACATGCAGATACGCTCCAGGCCATAAGTCAGTTCAACAGGGACAGGGTTGACTTCCACACTTCCTGTCATCTGGAAATACGTAAACTGGGTGACTTCCATGCCGTCCAGCCAGACTTCCCATCCAAGTCCTGACGCACCAAGAGTCGGCGATTCCCAATCATCTTCAACAAAACGGATGTCATGTTCAAGGGGATCAACACCAAGGGTTTTCATGGAATCCAGGTATAATTGTTGAACATCAGCCGGAGACGGTTTTAAGATCACCTGGTATTGATAATAATGCTGAAGCCTGTTTGGATTTTCACCATAGCGGCCGTCGGTCGGTCGTCTTGATGGCTGTACATAAGCAACCTTCCATGGTTCGGGCCCAAGCGCCTTTAAGAGTGTGGCAGGATGAAAGGTGCCGGCCCCCACTTCCATGTCATAGGATTGTATGAGAACACAACCCTTTTCCGCCCAGAAATTGTTCAGGTTTAAAATTACATCTTGAAAATTCATTTTACTCCACTTTTTCAATAAAATTTTTTGATTAAACTATTATAATACCTTTATTCTCAATTTTTGTGTCAAGAATTTTTGCATCCTTAACAGCCTCGAGTATGTCCTGCCAGAAGGGGGTTAAGATTTCAATATCCTGTACCTCTCCAACTGCCCAGAGACAGCCGCCACCGCCTGCACCGGTGAATCTTGCACCGCAATCACAATCTACAGCCTTTTCAAACAACTTTTTTCCCGCCTTGTCAAGCACATCAGGTGTCATTTTAAGTCTTAATTTTGTCTCCTGGTTCATCAAATCGGCTGCCTGCCTGAAACTTTGGTTCTTTACAGCCCTTGAAAATTCTTTTGTTAAATCTGCAATTTTTTCAAAAGCCAACCTTGTTTCACCGCGAACAAAAGAGTCAACCCATTGTTTATTAATATCTTTTGATACATGAGGAATTCCGCAGTACGCGATGAGCATCTTTGAATTAAACGCCTTCATATCATCTTCATTCTCAAACACAGGTCTCCGTTCAAATTCAGGAGAAATTTTTCCCATTTTCCAGACCCATTGATTTACCCCTCCGAAAGCAGCTGCAAGCTGATCCTGCATGCCGCAGGGAACCCCTGCCACACTGGCTTCTATATAGTGGGCAAGCCAGGCAATCTGTTCCGGATGGATGGGGATATCAAGCACTTTATGAAATGCGGCAACAAGCGCTACTGCCGCAGAAGAAGATCCCCCCAGGGCACTTCTTGGCGGCGAAGCAGATTCAATATGGATATGAACGCCGTGGGCATCAAAATACTTTGCCACAGCAAACATCAACCCCATGGGATGATTAAACGGGGGGGTCTCTTTCTTAAAAACTGCGGTTTCAAATCCCTTTGATGATACTTTGATACTTCCTTTTTCCCAGGGGGAAAGCGATACAATTGTTCTTAAATCCAGGGCAATATTAAAACTTGACGGAGACAAATAATTTAACGGCAGGAACAGGGTACTGATATCC
>JAFCZY010000292.1 GCA_019314105.1 Deltaproteobacteria bacterium | reverse complement strand
ATCTTGACCTGACATTTTTTACAGACCCCTTTGCCACCGCAATCAGATCTTAAAAAAATACTTTTATTCATGAGTGATTCCATCAACGTTCTTCCGGGTCTTGTTTCAATCAGTCTGTCATGGGGTAAAAGACGAATAAAATTGGAAAGCACATGGGGCTGTGTATCAGTAATTTTCAAAATTCAGATTGCCTTTTTGATTTAAAGTTAAAGAAAAATCATTATAACAGAACACAATTTTTTGGCAAACATCATTTGATAGAAAATGCCTGAAAAAAAAATAAGGATCATCGATCGTGTGTATTAAAATAAACAGGCCTTGACCTGTACTACGTAAAAAATTTCAAAAAAAGGAAAATCATGAAAATTCTTGTTCTTGGCGGGTGCGGTATTCAGGGAAGAACCGCTTTGTACGATCTGGCATCAGATGCAGAGATTTCTGAAATTATCTGCGCAGATATCCAATTTGACGAATTGTCAAAAATTGAAACCTTTACAGATATGGGAAAGATTACCACGGCAAAAATTGATGCTCAAAATAAATCAGATCTCTTGAACCTGTACAAAAAAGTGGATGTGGTCATTGATCTTCTGCCAAAAGATTTTAAGACCCATGTCAATGAAGCGGCACTGGAAGCAAAGGTGCCTGTGGTGAACACCAATTATATGTATGACATAAAAACCCTGGACAAAAAGGCAAAAGAAGCCGGGATCACCATCATGCCCGAATGCGGGCTGGATCCTGGAATAGATCTTGTGATTTGCGGGGATGCACAAACCCGGTTTGACAGCCTGTCTATGATCAAATCCTATTGTGGCGGGTTCACGGAAAAAAAGGCCTGCACCAATCCCATGAATTACAAGCTGTCCTGGATCTGGCGGGGGGTCTTGAGTTCCACCATGCGGGAAGGAAGAATTATCAGGGACCGGCAGATCATCGAAATTCCAAGCGCTATACAACATGATGACGCCTTTGTCCATGCAATCGAGTTCCCGAATCTTGGTACTCTGGAAGCGATTCCCAATGGGGATGCAGTTTTTTTCACGGATCGCATGGGTTTGACAGAAACGATTGTTAACACGGGCCGGTATTCCCTTCGATGGCCCGGATGGAGTGCATTCTGGCGGCCCTTAAAGGAACTGGGCTTTTTAAGTAAAGATCCGGTTAAAGGCCTTGCCGGCACCGTATCTCCAATGGATTTCATGGACAAACATTTAGGCCCTCAACTGGCCTATCAGGACGACGAAAAAGATCTTGTGGCCATGATCAATATTTTTGAAGGCATAAAAGACAATAAAAAAATGCGGTTTACCTCCAGCATGCTCATTGAGCGCGATCTTGAAACAGGCATCATGGCCATGAGCAAAGGTGTGGGCTATACCGCAGCCATTGCCGCCAGGATGATTGTCAGAGGCGATATCAAAGAAAAAGGAGTCCTGTCTCCACTGAATCATATCCCTGTTGAAAAATTCATGAACGAGTTAAAGAAAAGAGGAATACAGATTAAAGAGGAAACCACAATTCTTGAAGAATAAATGAAAAAACCGTGGTTTAATATTAATAATCGTATAATGAGGAGAAAAAAATGAAAAAACTTGTATTAATGCTTCTTGCCGTGTCTTTGGCCGTCTTTTTTACCGGAATCTGTTCTGCCGGAACCCTTAGCGAAATTGTAAAAAGAGGAGAACTTCGTGTGGCCGTGCAGTCAGGTGCGCCACCCTATGCATTCATTGACAAAAAAGGTGAGTCCGCCGGTGCCATGGTCGAATTCACCAGGGGAATGGCAGAGGCTATGGGTGTTAACTTTAAGGTTCTGGATTTTGACTGGGACGGCCTGATCCCCGCTCTGTTGTCCGGCAAAGCCGACATCCTGGCCGCCGACATGACCCCTACTTTAAAACGAGCGTTAAAAATTTCTTTTGCAGACCCCTGGATTGAAGTACAGCCATGCGTATTTACCAAAACCGGCGCCAGTTATAAGGCACTTGGAGATGTGAATAAACCCGAAGTCACTGTTGGGGTTCTTTTGGGGTCCACAGGAGAAGTTATTGCAAAAAAATACCTGCCCAAAGCCAAGATTAAATCCTATAAAGGCGGCGGCAGAATGATAGTTCAAGCACTGTTAGCCGGACATGTGGATGCCGGTGTTAATGATGACTTGGCAGTTCTCACTGTTCTCCCGGATTATCCACCCAACTCTGTTCGTCTTTTAGACAAACGTTTGGGCCAGGGTAAAGACCCTCTTTCCTTTGCCGTCCGTCATGATTCTGTAAATCTTTTGCAGTGGGTAAACCTGTACTTTTCAACTGTCCGATCCAATGGCGAATATGATAAAACTATTTCATACTGGCTTGAAGGCACTGAGTGGAAAAAAGACCATTAGAGTGTAAATAAAATCAAA
Source organism: Deltaproteobacteria bacterium (assembly GCA_019314105.1). GTDB lineage: Bacteria > Desulfobacterota > Desulfobacteria > Desulfobacterales > Desulfobacteraceae > Desulfobacula. The sequence goes on along the minus strand of JAFCZY010000292.1, from coordinate 799 downwards.
TGCTGGTGTGCATCTTTTTTTATGGGTGCACACCCATAAAAAAGAATGGATAATACCATGCTGACTGATTTTAATTTCAGAGTTATATGGGAGTATATGCCCCTGTTTCTAACCGGGGTCAGAGCCACTGCTTTCATTGCCGCTGTATCCATCACCCTTGCCCTTATAACCGGAATTCTTGCCTGCGCATGCAGAATTTCGGGAATCAAGGCCTTAAAGTATCCTGCCACTATCTATATTGAGATTATCCGGTCCACCCCCCTTCTGGTCCAGATCTATTTTCTCTATTTCGGGCTTCCCACTCTGGGCCTGAGGATTCCAGAACTACAGACCGGAATCATTGCATTGATGCTCAATTCAGGGGCCTATATTGCAGAAATTATCCGGGCCGGGATTAATTCTGTGGACGAAGGTCACATTGAGGCTGGGATTTCCTCGGGCCTTAATTATGTCCAGAGAATGCGGTTTATCATTCTTCCCCAGGCCCTGGGGGTTACCATTCCCCCGCTGTTAGGCCAAAATATTGTCCTGGTCAAAGATTCAGCCCTGCTATCCCTTATTTCTGTTGTGGAATTAACCCGATCCGGTCAAACAATGACTTCCGAGCGGTTCATGCCTGCAGAAGCTTTTTTAACTGTGGCTTTTTTCTATATGTGCATTTATTTCTGCTTAAAGGCATTTGCAGACTGGTCCCAGCGCAAACTGATTTACAGGGAGGTATATTGATTATGATGGCATTTTATTTTGGCCAACTCGTTGAAATCTTCCCATTCTTTTTAAAAGGGTTGTGGATGACCAG
>JAFCZY010000034.1 GCA_019314105.1 Deltaproteobacteria bacterium | reverse complement strand
GAGCATAAAGGTGTTCACACAGTCCCGGTTTACATGGATTAGTAATACTTTTTTGCCCATTTCAATGAGAACAGGTTCAATTTCTTTGGGGTCTTTCTGGGCTCTTTGAGCAATGGTTTCGACTGTTTCGAGCATAAGAACAAGGGATAGCGCAAGTTCTGCCTCTTCTGTTGTAAAAAGTTGTTTTAAAATCCTCAGTTCAACTTTTGATTCGGTTTCAGGAAAGCCGCTGGGAGTATTATCAAGATGAACAGCAAGTTTTTTATAAATATCTTCCATAGTGTAAGTCTCCGATATTATATCATTCATTAATAATTTTACCTGTAAGATTTATGTCATCATCATATTGTTCAAGCATAAGATCAACAAGTTTTCCGCCAAGGTCACGGTTGTTATTTAAAAAGACGGTTAAATAATTGGAAGTAACCGCTTTAAACAACCCTGTTTTAACATCAACCTTATGCTGTATAAGCCCTTGAAGTTTTTTATGGAGATTGGCTTTGATAAACGTCTTTCTTTTTATTTTATCGAGTTCCCGCATTCTTGCACACCGCTGCTTAATTACCTTTGAATCAATTTTATGATCAAAATGATAGGCCGAGGTTCCTTTTCTGGCTGAAAACGGAAAAACATGAAGATAAGAGATGGGAAGCTTTTCAATTAATTTATAGGTATTTTCAAATTGTTCGTCTGTTTCAGAAGGAAAACCGATCAATGTATCTACACCAATGCCGGCGCCAGGGAGTTTTTTATGAATTTTATGAATCATTTCTTCAAAAAGAGCAGCCGTATAGGGGCGTTTCATTTTTTTTAAAATATCATCATCCCCAGACTGTAACGGAAGATGGAAATGGTCACATAAAATATTTTCCGGCTGGGCAAGATGAATAATATCATCATTGATTTCTCCGGGTTCAATGGAGCTGAGCCTTATTCTATGAACAGGCCTTTCATCATTGATCTTTTTAAGCAATTGCGAAAGCGATGATTTCTTTTCAAGATCAAGACCATACATGCCCGTATGGATTCCGGTGATAATGACTTCTTTAAATCCAGACGCATTCAATTGTCTTAAATTGCGAAAGACTTCTTCTTCCGGCATGCTCACGGAAGATCCCCTGGCATAGGGGACAATACAATACGTACAAAACGCATTACACCCATCCTGTATTTTAAGATATGCCCGTGTCATTTCACCTTTTACAGCATAATCAAAACTGTGAAAGGTATTTGTCTTGTGGTGGTCGATTTTTTTAAATATCAGGGGGGAATTGTTTTCACAAATAGAGGTAATATGGGTTGCTATTTTATTTTTATCTTTATGACAGACAATCTGATCAACTCTTTCAATTTTTTTCTTTTTTTCAGGATCAGTCTGGGCATGGCATCCTGTGACAATAACCGTTGCCTCGGGATTTTCCCTGATGATTTTCCGGATCATCTGTCGTGATTGCATGCTGGCTTTGGCAGTAACAGCACAGGTATTGATAATAAAAACATCTGCTGTCTGGTTTTTACTGCCCTTTATCCAGCCCTGTTCTTCCAGATTTGCGGCGATACCGTCACTTTCGTATTGATTGACTTTGCACCCTAATGTTTCGATATGAAATTTTTTCATTGGATAATACCGGCGCCCAAAACTCTGGCATCTTTGTAGAATACAGCGGCCTGTCCCGGCGTAATCGCATCCTGGGGTTCATTAAATACAACCTTTCCGCAAGATCCGTTTAAGGTGAGTGTTGACAGGGCACCTTTGTGGCTGTATCTGATTTTTGTCATAATATCAGGGATAATTTTTTGATCAGAAGCATTCCAATTTATTTGACTTATTTTAAATGTTTTTTCAGACAGGTCTTTTTTAAAACAAACCCTTAAAATATTATTTTTTATGTCCACCTGTTGAACATAATAGGGTTCTTCTGCAGGACAGTTGATACCGCGTCTTTGGCCTATGGTAAATTTATGAAGTCCCTTGTGTCGTCCCACTATTTTTCCGTTATGGTCAATAATATCGCCATGATGGGGAGAAATTCCCTGCTTTTGAACAATAAAGTCATGGAAATTATTGTCATGGATAAAACAAATATCCTGGCTTTCACTGGGATGGACTGGCTCAAGATGCTTTGATCCGGCGAATCGTTTAACCTCTTTTTTTGTCATTCCTGCCAAAGGGAAAATAATTTTTTCAAGCTGCTCTCCAGATAACAGGGAGAGAAAATAGCTCTGGTCTTTTAAGGGATCTGATCCTTTTTCAAGATAGCACCGGGAAATCTTTTTATCCGGGAACGAAATCGGGTTGATGATGGTGGCATAGTGACCTGTGGCCAGAAAATCTGCCCCCATATTTTGAGCGTGTCTTAGCAATTCTCCGAATTTTATTTCTTTGTTGCAGATAATACAGGGGTTGGGTGTTTTACCTTCAAGATAGGTTTGGACAAAATATTGAACAATCTTTTTTTCAAAACTTTTCGAAAAATCAATATCGGTAACCGGGAACCCAAGCTGCTTTTCAAGCAGGGGTAAATCTATAGATTCTTTTTCATAACCGGTTGTAAAATGAAGACCAAAAACATGGTTGTATTTTTGTTTTAAGAGATATCCCGAAACAAGAGAGTCGACTCCTCCACTTAACGCAACTGCAATAACCGGGTTTTTCATCAGGCAACTTTTTGAGAAACTGCCGAGAATAATCCCATGGCCCTTGTGGGACAGGTTACAACACAAAGCTCACATACACTGCACTTTTCCTTATCAAAAACAACTTCCATTTCAGGTCGTTTGATATAGAGTGCGTCGGTCGGACAAACTGCCGTGCAAGCCCCGCAATGGGTACAGATCTCTTCATCTTTGTAAATTTGATGCTCCGGACTGGATACAGATACCCCTTGGTCTTTTAAAAATTTTACCCCTTTGTTAAAAGCTGTTTTAGATGCGGAAGAAATCTCCAGAACCATATACCCCTCTTTTTTATTGGATATTCTGGCATTCAGAATATTAAACAAAAGATCAAATTTTTTTGTTAATTGACACACCAATGCTTTTTGGGCCACTTTTGCTGGAAAGTTCAATATTACTATTTTGGAATACAATACAGCCTCCGATTTTAAAACTGTTATGAATAATTTTCTTTGACAAAATTGTTACTTTAAGTATTATTGTTTAATCGGTCAAGATTTATATCAATGACGATTACTTATATAATAAATACAGCAGATAGACAATGTTGTTTTAAAGGTTTAATTCATGAACAGATTTGCATTCGAATTATCCAGCTATACCCTTAAAACCTTTTCCGGTTTTTCCAAGGCAAATATAAAAATTTTGGGGAAACATCATATCCCGGATGGTTCCGTTATCTTTACAGCCAATCATTTTACACGGATAGAAACTATTTTCCTTCCCTATCATATTCATAATATCACAAAAAAAGAAATCTGGTCTCTTGCTGCGGCAGAATTGTTTGATGTGCCTGTTTTACAAGGATTTTTAAAAAATTTGGGGGGTGTATCAACCGGGGACCCCCACAGGGATGAGCTCATTTTAAAGACATTGTTATCCGGAAATGTTCAGTGGATTATTTTTCCTGAAGGCATGATGGTGAAGAATAAAAAATTGATCAAAAAGGATCAATTTATCCTGACCGATGAGGGCACACAGAGACGACCGCATACCGGTGCTGCCATTGTGGCCCTGCGCTGTGAATTTTACCGAGAGCGCTTGAGAAGAATGAAAGATATGGGTGAGCCTGAATTTGAAAGGCTTGTTCAACTATTTGAAATAGAAAATATTGATCAGGTCCTTGCCCGGGAAACACATATTGTACCCGTTAATATCACCTATTACCCGGCAAGCCCAAAGGAAAATATTTTAAGCAAAATAGCCCGGATTGTGATGAAAGAACCGTCAAAAAGAGTCATGGATGAATTAATGACCGAAGGCAACATGCTGTTTTCTAATATGGATATCAACATTCGATTTGGGGAACCCATTAACATTAAGGGATATTTAAATGATCCTTATATTGAAAGCATGCTGACGGTTAAACGAAAAATCAAGTTTGATGATGATATCAGCTCAAAGCAGATCATACGGCAATTTTCCATCACCATTATGGAAAAATATATGTCAACCGTATATGCCATGACAACCCTTAATTACGATCATGTCCTGGCAGGCATTCTCAAGCATTTTCCTTACAGGAAAGAGGGCATTGATATTTATGAATTCAAGTGCAAGGTCTATTTTGCAATTGATTGGCTTGTGTCCGATAAAACATGTTGCGTGTCCGATATTTTTTTGGAAAATCAGATCCATCTTTTAACGGATGACCGGTTTAAACGATTTGCTGATTTTTTTACCATTGCTGAAAATACAAATGTTATCGAAATTAAAGAGGATAAAATATTTAAAGACCAAACCAAATTTATCACCCAATCAAATTTTCATACCATCAGGATAGAAAATCCTATTCTTGTCATGGTCAATGAACTGGAACCGGTAAAAGAGGTGGAAAAAATTTTAAAAAGAGTGGCACAAAAACCCCGGGATGAAATTATTGGCCTTGTGAAAGACTGTATCCTAGAAAAGATAGAGAAGGATTTTGTCCGGGAGTATGAGGATCACTATATTGAAGGAGAATCAAAGGAAAAAAGGATTGGAAGACCGTTATTCCTTAAACATGAAAATCCGATTGCCGCCATCTTATTGATTCATGGGTATATGGCAGCCCCTGAAGAGATGAAAGCCTTTGCACACTATCTGCATGAAAAAGCCTTTACGGTTTATGTACCCAGATTGAAAGGGCATGGAACCGCACCTGAAGATCTTGCCGAAACAACGTATGAACAATGGATAGAATCTGTTGAAGAAGCTTTTATTGTCTTGAGGCATTCCTGTAAAAAAATAATTGTCGGTGGTTTTTCAACCGGAGCCGGACTTGCTTTGGAATTATCCACACGACTGGATGATATTGAGGCTGTCTTTGCAGTTGCCCCTCCCATGAGACTTCAGGATTTAGGATCATATTTTGTCCCGGCTATTGATGCATGGAATGCCATGATAAAAAAAATTCGTCTGGATGCCATTGCAAAAGAATTTATTGAAAATCATCCTGAAAATCCGCATATCAATTATATTAGAAATCCAATTGCCGGAATTCATCAGCTTGAAAAACTCATGGAATACCTTGAACCAAAATTGAAAACCATAGCTAAGCCGACTCTGGTGGTCCAGTCCAGGAAAGACCCTGTGGTAAATCCAAGGGGTACCCTGAAATTATTTAACCGATTAGGAACTGATATTAAAGAGTATTATATTTTTGATTATGACCGTCATGGGATCTTAATAGGGGAGGGGGTCAAAAGAATTTATAAAGCCATTGAGATGTTTATCAGACAATGGATTTAATCAAGTTAATCAGTGTTTCAGATAAAAACAAAAGGCTATCATGGGCCTTCTTTTTTGATAGCCTTTTGTTTTGAATCAAAAGTGTTTTGTTTATGCTTCAACAATCATCATTGTGGAGGGGTTCAGCCTGAATTTTTGATCGGTTCTGTCCCCATCTTTTAAAATAATCGCCTCAATTTTGTCTTCTACCGGTTGAAGGAAAATGGCTTTATCAAATTGGTCTTTATACGTTTCAAGCTGGATGGGAAATCCGTTTTCGCATAATCCTTCTTCCCTGTGGTTCTTCATGGAAAACCAGATGACAATGGAAAATTCCCGGTTCAGATTTTCAAGTTCTTCAAGAACACTTGAAATATCCCTGTCAAAATTTAATCCGTCAATGATCATGATGGATGGCAGTATAAGGCCTGCCTTTTTAAAACTTTTAAGATAATCCCTGATTTTTTCGGTACCCAAAGTGGATTCATTATAACTGATGCCGACTTTATTGGGTTTGATATCTTCCCATAGCCGAACCGCTTTCTGGGGATCAATATACCCGATATAATCAATAAGATTTGTATATCCTTCATGATATCTTAAGTTAATTTTTTCCATGGGGTCATCAAGGCTGATATGAAGAATTTTTTCATCATTTAATAACCGTGTCAATGCGATCTGAACAAGAAAACTGGTTTTTCCAACCCCGGCCCTTGAAATGACTGCACCGAATTTACCATTTTTTATATTTTCAATCCCAATGGTTTTTGAAACCGGGCTTTTAGAAATGAGATCTTTTTTTAGCATATTTCCTCTCTTTTAATATAAAGGTCTTATTATTTTTTTTCTTTTTCTTCCTGTTTCTTCCTGGCAATTTCTTCTGCAATAGATTGCGGTACTTTTTTGTAGGTTGAAAATTCCATTGTAAACTGCGCCTTTCCCTGTGTGGCAGACCTGAGTACAGTAGAAAAACCAAACATATCGGATAAGGGTACCTGGGATTCAATCACAGACATGACCCCTTCTTCCTGGGAACCCTGAATAATACCCCTTCTCTGGTTAATCAGGCCCATGCAACCCCCTTGGAACTCATTGGGCGTTTCAATAACAACCTTCATGATGGGTTCTTTAATGACGGGTTTCGCTTTGGCATATGCTTCAAGGAATGCCCCTCTTGCTGCTGATTGAAACGCCATCTCAGAGGAGTCAACTGCGTGGAATGCCCCATCATCAATGGTGACTTTAATACCGGTAACAGGAAATTCAAGTTTGGGGCCTTTATCCATGCAGCCCTGAAATCCTTTTTTACAAGCTGGAATATATTGCGTGGGAATTCTGCCGCCGGTAATTTTATTTACAAATTCAAATTCTTCTTCACAGGGTTCCATGAATCCAGCCACACGACCATATTGACCTGCGCCACCCGTCTGTTTTTTGTGCGTATAGTTAAAAAGAGCTTTTCGGGTAATGGTTTCTCTGTATGCAACCCGTGGTTGCCCGGTTTCAACTTCTGCGTCATATTCTCTTTTCATTCTCTCAATATATACTTCAAGGTGGAGTTCACCCATCCCCTGAATAATAGTATCGCCGGTTTCATGATCTACATAGGTTCTGAACGTCGGGTCTTCCTTGGTAAATCGGTTTAATGCCTTGGACATGTTGATCTGGGATTTATTATCTTTGGGGGTAATGGAAAGAGAGATAACGGGTTCCATGACATGCATGGCCATCATGGTATAATTGATTTGTGGCGATACAAAGGTATCACCCGAGGCACAGTCAACTCCGAACATGGCACCAATGTGACCGGCCGGGATGGCATCTACTTCTTCCATTTGTGCGGAATGCATCCGGATCAGGCGGCCGGCCTTCATTTTTTTGCCGTCTCTGGAATTAATCAAGGTATCGCCTTTATTGATACATCCCTGATAGACCCTGATATAGGTCAACTGTCCATATTGGCCGTCTTCCAGTTTAAATGCCAATGCAACAGTTGGTTTGTCAAAATTGCTTTCAAGAATAACAATTGCTTCATTGTTATCTATGTCAATGGCTTCATTTTCAATGTCAAGCGGGGAGGGTAGATAATTAATGACCGCATCCATCAGGGGTTGAACCGCTTTGTTCTTATATGCAGACCCAAGAAAAACAGGGGTCATTTGTCTTGCAATCGTTCCGGTTCGAACAGCCGTCATGATTAATTCATCGGTAATTTCTTTTTCTTCCAGAATGGCATCAGTAAGATCTTCTGAGAAAAGCGACACGGCATCAATCATTTCTTCCCGGGCCATCTCAGCATCTTCCAGCATTCCATCAGGGATATCTTTAATAACAACTTTTTCACCATTTTCCCCTTCAAAATAATTGGCTTTCATGGTAACCAGATCAATGATACCTTCATGCTTATCTTCAAGCCCGATGGGAAGCTGTAGCATGACAGAATTATGCCCTAACTTATCTTTCAGTTGCCGACTCACTTTGACAGGATTTGCACCGGATCTGTCACATTTGTTAACATAGGCAATGCAGGGAACTTTATACCGTTTCATCTGCTGATCTACGGTAATGGATTGTGACTGGACTCCGGATACAGAGCACAGAATCAGTACCACCCCGTCCAGAACTCTTAAAGACCGTTCAACTTCAACGGTAAAGTCAACATGGCCTGGGGTGTCAATAATATTGATATTATTTTTTTTCCACTTACAATAGGTAGCAGCCGATGCAATGGTAATGCCTCTTTCTCTCTCGAGTTCCATGGAATCCATGATAGCGCCGGTACCGTCTTTGCCCCTGACTTCATTGATTTTATGGATTCTGTCTGTGTAAAATAAAATTCTTTCAGTCAATGTGGTTTTACCGGAATCGATATGAGCACTGATTCCAATATTTCTTACTTTCTCTAAATCTCTGATCATTTTCAAATCATCCTTATGAAGATAAAATTTGCCCTCGCACAAGCTTAAAACGCAATTGTTATCAAAGGTTTTGCCATATTTTTATATTGCTAAATTATTGCGATTTTGTTATTGTGAATTCGAAGTTAAACTTAGCTTATGAAATCGAATATATTATATTTAAACTGTTAATATGTCAAGTAAAAATTATTGATCGTGACCATTTTATCAGAACAATCCATCCGGGAATTTGAACATTATTTAAAGAACGGGTCAAATGATCTAGGAATCCAGATTTCCGAACACCAGACGGAGTTAATGGCCATGCATGCAAAAGAGCTGATGGTATGGAATAAAAAGATAAATCTTACGGCCATTAAAGATCCGATGAAAGTTGCAGAAAAACATTTTATCGATTCCATCGCACCGGTTTCTTTTTTTAAAAATGAGAAAGGTCTGATAGATTTAGGATCAGGGGGAGGCTTCCCGGGGATTCCTATTAAAATCATGAGACCGTCTTTAAAAGTTGTTCTGGTTGATTCTTCCCGAAAAAAAATTAATTTTCTAAAACATGTGATACGAACCCTGCATCTGGAAAATATTGAAGCATTTCATTCCAGAGTTGAAGATCTTCATGAAAACAAAGCCTATCAAAATAAGTTTGATGCGGTTATATCCCGTGCCTTTGCAGATCTTTCAAGTTTTGTTGAATTAGCCGCTCCTTTTTTAAATAAAACGGGGACCATCTACGCCATGAAGGGGAAAAATGCAAAACAGGAAATCACATCGGAAATGTTAAATAATTTTAATTTAACATTTGATCATTATACACTCCCCTTTGAAAAATCAGATCGATTCGTGATCAAGTTGTCCGACAATGTCGGCCCTTGAAAACCTTGGTCAACCCAAGCGTTATGTTTTGATTTCATCTATGGGTAATATTTGTTTCCCGTGTTGAATAGTCAGAATTGAGATTTGTTTTATTTCTATTTTGCTCAAGCAGCATATTTTTAGCATCTTTATGGCTGATTCCCTCTCCTTTTTCCAATTGATTCAGAGAAACTTGAATGTCGGATAGAAGTTCAATTTTTTCTTGCATCCTTTCAAATTCATGAACATCAACCAGGACAGCAGCACTTTTACCTCTTTGAGTAATAATTAGAGGCCGTTTGGTTTCATGGATTTGTTTAATATACGTTGCCATACCATTTCTGACTTCCGATAGTGGTTTTATATCTCGATCAAACCGCAGTTTTTGCATTTTGGACTCCTTAAATAAGTTTTGTACAATATAACGCACAACTAATGGTACATGCAAGTGTTATTTTTTTGGGGAGCCTAACGGTTTAACTAAGGAGCAGCTACTGGCCGATGCATCTGCCAAGCATTTTAAGGAATTCAAGTCCCGTTGATCTTTAAAAACGCTTGTTATTTCTTGACATTTTAACGATTTGGCCGTACAAAGAAAGGCTCAACTATTGAATATCAACTGATCCGAATATCGGAGGAAAAATGGATTATAAGAAAACTTTGAATTTGCCGTCAACAAAATTTGCCATGAAGGCCAATCTGCCGCAACGTGAACCCCAGCAACTAAAAGAATGGGAAACAAAAAGGATTTATCAGAAATTAAGAGAACAATCCAAAGACAGGAAAACGTTTATTCTTCATGACGGCCCTCCTTATGCAAACGGTCATTTGCACATGGGACATGCCATTAATAAAATTTTAAAGGATATTATCGTCCGATCAAAACAGATGGCCGGGTTTAATGCCCCCTATATTCCGGGCTGGGATTGTCATGGACTTCCCATTGAACATAATGTGGACAAAAAGCTGGGTAAAAAGAAAAAAGAGATGACAAATGTCCAGGTTCGAAGGGAATGCAGATCTTATGCGGCCAAGTTTGTCGAGATCCAGAAAGAAGAATTCAAACGGTTCGGTGTTATGGGGGAATGGGAGAATCCTTATCTGACAATGAATTATCCCTATGAAGCCAGAATTGCCAAAGAGTGTGGGGAATTTGCACTCGCTGGTGATATGTTTCTGGGTAAAAAACCCATTTACTGGTGTTGCAGCTGCCAGACCGCATTGGCAGAAGCTGAAATTGAATATCATGACCATACCTCTCCGTCCATTTTTGTAAAGTTTCCGGTAAAAGATGATCTGTCCGATATCCTTCCGGATGTTGCAGATGATATATTTGTTGTGATCTGGACCACAACTCCCTGGACCATCCCCGCCAATTTGGGTATCTGTCTTCATCCTGATTTTGTTTATGTGGCAGTTAAAACGCAACATCAAGGTGTCTTGATTGTTGCCAGGGATCTGGCAGAATCGGTAATGAAAGAATTTGGAATTGAAGAATATTCAGTCATCAAAAAGTTTTCATCTAAGGATCTTGAAAATAAAAAATGCAAACACCCGATCTATGACAGGGA
>JAFCZY010000033.1 GCA_019314105.1 Deltaproteobacteria bacterium | reverse complement strand
TATCCAAAGTTTGGAAAAAATGGGTTTGAATTTGCTGTTGCTGTTGCTATTATTATTTCTATAGCTGTCCTGGGAACAATATTTTTTGAAAGAAAAAATAAAAGGAGATAAAAAAGAATATGATTGAAAAAATGGAATGGGACCCCAAATATAGTGTCGGTATTGAAGAAATAGACACCTGCCAGAAAAAGATGTTTGAACTATTCAACCGATTGATTGACATCAAAAAATCAGAAATAGATACTAAAGTGTTTATAAATATGATTGCTGAGATAAATGAACACAGTAGATTATATTTCAGTATAGAAGAAAAATATTTGAAGAAAAATGGATATCCTGATTTAGAAACCCATTCAAAGGCCCACCGCCAATTCACTAAAAGTTTTATTGGTCTCCGACGCGAGATCTCTGAAAATGTAGCAAATTTAACTGATGATGTAATATTGGAACTAAGAGAGTGGATGATAAATCATATACTGACCTTAGATGCTTTCTATATTCCGTTTTTAAGGATCAAGAAATATATAGAAGAACCAAAACAGAAAATTAAATAGCGTATGAGTCAATATACTGCATTTAATTTTGATAATTTATTTGAGCACCATTTTTTTTCAAATCTTGATTATTTTTTTGCCGGATCAATGGCCAAAGCCTTTGATGAAAAAGATTCCATTGTTTTGGTATCCTGCGCACTTGTTTCAAAGGCACTGTTTGAAGGACATATCTGCCTTGATATTAAAGGAACGGCCGGAACAGACCGGCCTGTATCCCAAACCCGTGATGATCGGGTTAAATTTCCTGATTTAGATACCTGGTTAAAGGCATTACAAAAATCTTTAATGGTTTCAGACAATATCCAAACCCCTCTGGTTTTGGATTCCGATTACAAACTTTATTTTTCAAAACACTATGATTTTCAAAATCGATTAAGTAAAAATATTGCCCAAAGGGTTTCGTTAAAACCGTTAAAGATGGATGAAGCAACGATTGATGAGATGCTTGAAGCATATTTCACCAGGAGTGACGACCCTGTCACGCCTCAAAAAAATGGAGTCAGAAATGCCTTGTTCAATCATCTTACGATTATTTCAGGTGGGCCTGGGACCGGAAAAACATATATCACGACCGTGATAAAAAAGATGTTTTTTTCATATACCCAAAAGCACAGACTGCCTGAACCGAAAATTATTTGTGTGGCACCGACAGGAAAGGCTGCGTCTAAAATGGAACAGGGAAGGACCATCCATTCTATTTTAAAGCCCTTAAAAAATAGTCTTGGATTTTATTATAATAAAAACAATCCGTTGCAAATAGATGTGATGATTATCGACGAAGCGTCGATGATTGATATTTTATTATTTACCCGGCTTTTAGAAGCCATTCCAATGGAAGCCAACGTGATTATTTTAGGGGATAAGCAACAATTGTCATCTATACAGGCAGGATCGGTATTCAGTGATATCTGTCGTGTGAAAGGCTTATCCACCCACCTGTTTTTTCTTGACTATAATTTCAGGTCCAAAGGGAAAACAGGCATTGAAAATTTGTCAAAAGCAATCACTGGGAATGATGCGCAGCGTCTTGAGGAGGTATTGACATCCGGCCGATATCCGGATGTCGTGTTTGAAAGTCTTAAGGCTAAGGTCCCGGTTGCTGGCGTTGTAAATAAATATATGTTGGAGGGATATAAACCCTTTGTCGTTTCGGACACGGTTGAAGCCGCATTGAATGAACTGGATGGTTTTAAAATATTATGTGCACATAATTCCGGAGAATACGGAACATTACAAATTAATCATGTATGTGAAAATATTTTGCGGTCAGCCAATAAGTTTGATATACAGGAAAAACTTTTTAAAAAGATCATCATGGTGAATACAAATGATTATAAAAAAGGATTGTTTAATGGAGATACCGGCATTTCTGTTGAAAAAAACGGGAAAGTCAACGTTTTTTTCAAAACTTTGGATAACACCGTAAAACAATATCGTGCTTCAGATATTCCCGGGAATGCTGCTGCATTTGCCATAACGATCCATAAAAGCCAGGGATCTGAGTTTGAAACGGTTTTAATTATAGTTCCTGATAAACTTTCTCCTGTCATGACACGCCAGTTATTGTATACGGGAGTGACACGGGCAAAAACAAAAATAATTATTGTTGGGAATATAGATATTATTAAAAAGGCTATAAACCTGTCTGTAAAAAGAAATTCGGGGTTATCCATGTGCCTGGAAAAAGAAATAACAGACAATTAATAAGAAAGAAAAAATTTTGAAAAAAAATCAAACAATTCCTGAAAAAATTTGGCAGTTTTTCTGTTCTGTGAAGCTGACCGTTTATACACTGGTCCTTCTTGCAAGCACATCAATCTTTGGAACCGTTATAAGGTATTTAATCTTGATGATATGTACCATGCCTGGTGGTTTTTATTGTTGATTGTCATCCTTTGCATTAATATAGTCGTCTGTTCAATTGATCGTCTTTCCATTACCTGGAAAATTATTTTTCCAAAAAAAATTAAGTTTAACCCTCAAAGGTTTAGAAAATTAAAAAATCTTGAAACGTTTACAATCGATAAAACGTCTGAATCTTTGTCCGGCAAATATGAAACTTTTTTATCCAAAACTGTTGGGGCGGTGATAAAAGAGGAAACTGAAACCGGCACAGTCATGTATGCAGAAAAAGGAAGATGGACAAGAATGGGTGTATATGTGATCCATTCCAGCATTCTGTTGCTTTTTATCGGTGCATTGATTGGAGGACTTTTCGGGTTCAAGGCCAATATGCAACTGGATGAGGGTGAAACATCGGATACGGCTTTTATCGTTAAAAAAAGGATAGATGAGGGTGAAACATCGGATACGGCTTTTATCGTTAAAAAAAGGATACCGGTAAATATTGGGTTTTCCATAAAATGTAATGATTTTTTTGTAAAGTTTTATGATACGGGTGCACCTGAAGAATTCAGATCAACTTTGACGATCATTGAGAATGGTAAAGAAAGTTTTACTAAAGATATCCGTGTCAATCATCCGCTTAGATATAAAGGCATTAATATTTTTCAAGCTTCCTATGGTACCGCTCAGCCAGACAGTGTTGCCCTTGAGATTATCAGACTATCCGACAAGGATGTGACAAGTAAAACCATTAAAATAGGGCAAGAAATTCAATTGCCGGAAGATCAGGGCGTATTCAAGCTTGAAGGGTTTTTGCCGCACTTTGATTTCAGGGGTAATAATCTTGGAGAAGCATTTATAGGAAAGATAACTCAGAAGGATGGCAATAGTTTTCAAATTGCCCTCCCCATAAAATTCCCCACCTTTGACAAAATGAGGAAGGGAACGTTTGCCTTTGTGGTCAAAAAATTTGAACAAAAATATTATACCGGCCTTCAGGTTACCAAAGACCCCGGGATATGGTATGTCTATTCAGGATTTATTTTAATGATCATCGGGTGCTGGATTACTTTTTTTATGTCTCATCAGTCCTATTTTATTGAAATAGAAAAAAATAAAACCAATCGTTCGAAAATCAGTATTTCAGGGACAACCAACCGAAACAGTCAGGGAATGAAACTTAAAATTCAAAAAATTGTAACAAAATTAAAGGATAAATAATTTTTATGAACAGTTCTTTAGCATTATCTTCGGCAACGTTTATTTATGCATTGGCTTCGGTTTTTTATATCGGATCGTTTACCTTTAAAAAACAAGTCCTTGCAAAGCTTGGGTTTATGGTTCTGGTTATAGGGTTTTTAGACAATACCCTTGGCATTATCCTAAGATGGATTGAATCCTACCAGATGGGATACGGGCATGCACCTTTTGCCAATATGTATGAATCCCTGGTGTTTTTTTCCTGGACGGCTGCTATCCTCTATATTTTTGTTGAACTTAAATACAAAGAAAATATTATTGGTGTGTTTGCATCCCCATTGATATTTCTTGCTATTGCATATGCGTCTCTTTCTCCTGATATCAGCAGTAAAATAAGCCCTTTAATTCCGGCACTTAAAAGTAATTGGCTCATTGCCCATGTGATTACCTGTTTCTTAGGGTATGCTGGCTTTGCAGTGGCATTCGGGTTCAGTATCATGTACTTTGTAAAGCCTGAAAATCCTGATGCTGTATCCATATTTGCAAAGCTCCCCTCCTGGGAACTCATCGATGAGTTAACCTATCAAATGGTTATTTTCGGATTTCTATTCCTTACCATTGGTATCATTACCGGTGCGGTCTGGGCCAATTCGGCCTGGGGCACATACTGGAGCTGGGACCCTAAAGAAACCTGGTCTCTTATTACCTGGTTTGTTTATGCCATTTTCATGCATTTAAGAATGATGAAAGGCTGGCACGGGAAACACCTTGCCTGGGTATCCATTATCGGTTTTCTTGCTGTTATGTTTACTTATTTTGGGGTAAACTATGTTCTCAGCGGACTCCACAGTTACGCTTAACCATTATTGATCAACATTTTCGTTTAGCCACTATTTATCTTGACAAGAAAACAAGATATTAATATAGAATAACGCTAAATATGGACGGTATTGCAAGACAATTTAAGATTATTGTCTGCAAAGGAAATAATTCGGGTTACGGCCTATAGGTTTTGCCTGGATAAAATGGTTAACGTATCATCAACATTTTAAATTGATGGAGTTTTCATGAGCGAAAGAGAAAACAAAACTGAAAATGGTTCCATGGAGAGTGTAGGAGAAGGCACTGCCGGAGAAGAAAAAGATGACAAGGGTTTAGGACTCGGTGTCATTTTTTTTATTGTTGCATTTGTTGCATGCTTCTTGTCCGGTACGCTGTTGTTCCCCAAATTGCTTTATTCAAAAAAAGAGCAGCCTTTTAACTTTGATCACGCGCTTCATGTTGGCGAAGCAGGGGATTGCGAGACCTGTCATTCTTTTCGGGAGGATGGCAGTTTTACCGGAATACCCAAACTTGCTACGTGTCTGGATTGTCATTCCGAAGAAGTTTTGGGTGAGACAGAAGATGAAGCTGTATTTGTAGAAGAGTATGTATTAGAAGAAAAAGAAGTCCCTTGGTATGTCTATTCAAGACAACCGGATAATGTCTTTTTTTCTCATGCTGCACACACCCAGACTGCTGGTATGGATTGCGTGACATGTCATGGTCATATCGGAGAATCTACTTCTTTAAAACCCTATGAAGAGAACAGAATTACAGGCTACAGCCGTGATATATGGGGTAAAAATATCTTTGGGATTAAGAAAAATTCCTGGGATCGTATGAAGATGGATGACTGCGCTGCGTGTCACAAAGAGGAAACAGGCCACAAGGGGTATTGTTTCCAGTGTCACAAATAAGAAACCTGAAAAACAAGAATTCAAAAACTTTATAGAGGAATTATTTATGAAAGTTGACAGAAGAAGCTTCTTGGGATTGGGACTTGGCGCAGTTGCTGGTGTTGCAGTTTCCCCTATCGGGATAAAACTGACAGATGATTCTTCCATCTGGAGCCAGAACTGGCCATGGACTCCTGTCCCTGTTGACGGAGAAGTAACCTATGAAAGTTCGGTCTGCAGCCTTTGCCCTGGAAGCTGTGGGTTAAGCGTCAGGAAGATAGACGACAGACCGGTTAAAATTGAAGGACTGGCGGGTCACCCTGTAAATGGCGGCGGTGCCTGCCTTCATGGGATTTCCGGTCTACAGTATTTATATGACCCTGCAAGGGTAAAAACACCATTGAAAAAAAATGGTGATAAATTTGAAGAAATATCCTGGGATGATGCCATCGCGCTTGTTGCCGGAAAACTGGCTGATATTCGTAAAAGCGGCTCTCCTGAAAAACTGGCCTGTATCGCAGATAAGGAACAAGGATCGGTTTCAGGGTTGTTTCAACGACTGTTAAAAACGTTTGGATCTCCCAATTTTTATACCATGCCAAGTCTTGAATCCTATCTTGAACTAACAGCAGAAGTATTGCATGGTGAGGGAATGACGATCGGGTTTGACCTTGAGAATTCAGATTTTGTTTTAAGCTTTGGTGCAGGGATCATCGAAGGGTGGGGATCACCTGTAAATTGCTTTAAAGCAAATGCATCAAGGAAAGAAAGACATGCAAAGCTTTATCAAATTGAATCGCGGTTATCTAATACCGCTGCCAATGCCGATAAATGGATCCCCATAAAACCGGGGACTGAAGCGGATCTGGCTTTGGGGCTTTGTGCGGTTATTCTGGAAAATAAATTGTTTAACAGTATGGCTGTGGCTAATTTCCGAGGTGGACTCAATAAACTGGCTGCAGCGCTTCAAAAAAATTATTCGCCTTCAAAAACTGCTGAAATTACCGGCGTAAAAGTATCTGATATCGAAAAGATGGCCACCCTGTTTGCCAAGGCAAAAATGCCGGTTGCTGTTTTCGGTAAAGGCAGAGGCGATGGCGCTCAAAGTTTAAAAGAGCTTGCAGCGGTTCACACATTAAATTGTCTGGTTGGTAATATCAATAAAAAAGGCGGTGCTTTTGTTCAACTGAAAAGCGACTATCTTGAGTTCCCGGATGAATCAATGGACAGCATAGCGGATGCCGGATTTGCAAAAAATAAGACGGGGCGCTATGTGAGCCAGCTTATTGAAAAAGTAAACGAATCCTCAAAACCTGTTGTTGAAGCCCTTTTTGTTTATAATGCAAATCCTTGTTATTCTCTGCATGATGCCAAAAGTGTTAAACAGGCAGTTGGGAAAGTTCCTTTTGTCGTTAGTTTTTCATCCTTTCTTGATGAAACGGCTAAAGAAGCGGATATTATTTTGCCAAGCCATACATTTCTGGAACGGCTTGAAGATGTCCCTTCCGGTGCAGGGCTTGCCAAGACGGTTGTGGGCCTGACCAAACCTGTCAGTCAACCGGTATTTAATACAAAAAATCCGGGGGATGCCGTCATCCTGATTGCAAAAGCATTGGAAGGAAGTATTGCCCAAAGTTTTGAGTGGGAATCCTATGACGAATGCCTTGAAAGTGTGGCGGGAGGAATCTGGGACTCTTTATCAGAAGACGGTTATGCGATTATATCCGAAGGTATTCCTTCCGGATTTGTAGCAGTTAACGTCTCTTATCTTGCGGATAATCCCGCAACGATTCAGGCCCAGGGCGATGACGAACTCATACTGATTCCTATTGACAACATGAGATTGATCAACGCAGGAATTGCCGCCTCTCCTTTTGCCATTAAGACGGTTTCAGATAACGTCTTAAAGGGCAGTGATAGTGTTGTAGAGATTAACCCTTTAACCGCCAGGGGCTTAAAAGATCGCGGATATGCAACTTTGACAACTCCAATAGGTAAAGCCAGGGTGATGATAAACCTGAACGAAGGCATGATGCCGGGGGTTATTGGAATGGTCAAAGGCCTTGGTCATACCCTTAATACTAAACATATGTCAAATAAGTATGTGTCAAACAAGGGCATAAATGTGAATGACTTAATCGGCCCGGTGATTGAATCCGGTTCAGGACTGGATGCTGCCTTTGGAATTAAAGTAAAAATTTTCAAGGCCTAAAATTCAAGGATAAATTGCTAAAGAGGTTCTTAATGAAACAAAATAATAATAAAGCACATAAATTCGGGATGGTTATTGATCTGGATAAATGCACCGGATGCGGTTCCTGCATGGTTTCGTGCATGTCTGAGAATAATGTTCCGTTTAAGGAGGATGAATCCAATAAAAAGGATAGCATCACCTGGATGCGTGTTTATAAATTAACCAATGGTAAATCCTTTCCTGATACTGAGATCGCATATTTGCCAAGACCCTGTCAGCACTGTGGGGGGAAAGGGGATCATGGTCATTCACCCTGTGTCTCTGTTTGCCCTGCTGTTGCGACGGATTATGGCTACGATACAGGAATTGTCAGCCAGATTTATACGCGCTGTTTTGGATGCAGATATTGCATGGGGGCATGTCCTTATCATGCAAGATATTTTAACTGGTGGGATCCCAAATGGCCGGAAGGTATGGAAAATTACCTGAGTCCCGATGTGTCTCCAAGAATGAGAGGGGTAGTGGAAAAATGCAGTTTCTGTTATCACCGATATCAGGCTGCCAAGGATACTGCATATTATGAAGGGCGAGATGATATTGAAGAACATGAATATCAGACTGCCTGCGCCACAGCTTGTCCTGCCGGTGCCATTGTATTCGGGGATCTTAATAATCCTGCGCATCAAGTACACCAGATTGTTAAACCTGACCCCCACCCTGATCCGAGAAACAAACATATCGTTGGAAAATCAAGAAATCCAAAAGTATTCAGACTTCTTGAAAGACTTGGAACCAATCCAAAGGTCTATTATCTTTCCGAACGGGAATGGGTAAGGAAACAAGGGGATAACTATCTGGACGGTGAATGGGATAAAATTAAAAATTATCATGGGGCTTCATCCCATGATTAAGCAATCCAAAACCTTATTTAGGAGTGAATAAATATGGATTCTGCATTAATACCTGAAGGTGCAAAACGTTGCTCATTTCCAAAGTTTGCTATTGGAGTTGCTATCGTTAGTGCCGTAGTTCTCTGGGGCGTTTTTGCCATGTTCCTTTGCTGGTTTAAAGGCCTGAACCAGACCAATATGAATGATTATTACGGGTTTGCCCTCTGGATTTGGGCTGACCTTGCCGTTATCGCTGTTGGTGGTGGCGCATTTTTTACCGGTTTGTTAAGATATATTTTTAAAATTGATGAACTGAAAAATATTATCAATTTTGCCGTGATCATCGGCTTTATCTGTTATAGTTCGGCATTGTTAATTCTTGCCATTGATATTGGACAACCCCTTCGAGGCTGGTTTATTTTTTGGCACGCCAATGTCCATTCAATGTTGACAGAAGTAGCCTTTTGTCTGTCCGCATATTTTGCCGTATTGACCATTGAGTTTATCCCGAATATTCTGGAAAACAGACAGGCCAATAAAGTGCCGTTTTTTCATCACCTTGCCCATAACATGCATGGTGTCATGGCAGTATTTGCTGCCACCGGTGCCTTCCTTTCCTTTTTCCATCAGGGATCTCTCGGTGGGGTTGCCGGTGTTCTGTATGGGCGTCCGTTTGCTGTCAGGGAAGGCTTGTTGATCTGGCCCTGGACTTTCTTTTTGTTTACATGGTCTGCAGCAGCGTTTGGTCCTTGTTTTACCCTTCTGGTGACAAAAATTACTGAAACGGTTACCGGCAAAAAACTGGTCAAAGATAATGTGGTTCATCTTTTAGCTAAAATATCTGGATGGATGATTGTTACCTATATTATTGCTAAAATTATAGACACCATTTACTGGGCAATGGTAACGGCACCCAGCCTTGGCTTTAGCTTAAGCCATTTTTATACTAGCAACGGATTTTACGGTTACTGGATTTTGATTACTGAAATTGTACTATGCGGTGTAGTTCCGGGTGTTCTTCTGGTCATGAAATCAACCCGGGAAAATCCGACCCTGCGCCTTATTGCCATTATTCTCGGCGTCATCGGTGTTTGTCTGAACAGATGGGTCATGGTGCTTCAGATTATGGCGGTTCCGGTAATGAGTTTTGATACCTGGGCCCTTTACTTTCCAAGCTGGCAGGAAATTGCAACAACTGTTCTTCCTGTTGCCTATGGCATTATTTTGATTTCGGTTGCGTATCGTTACCTTCCTGTATTCCCGCAGGAACATGAACTTAACTATTCTGTAGAGGTAGAACCGGTAACAGAACCAGAATAAATCTTTTGATTTAAAGGAGAAAAATTATGTTTCCATTTAGTTTTGAATGGGTATGGGACATCGGGCACGCAATTTTCTTTGGCGGATTCTGGTATGCTATTTCCATCCTGGGTGCCGGTATGACATTTGTTGTTTTAAAGGCCGCCTATGACACCATGAATGACAGTTAAAGATTCTCAACTGAAAGGACATATTGAACGCGTCACCTTTTCAAGTGAAGAGACGGCTTTTTGTGTGTGCAGACTTAAGGTGAAAGGTGAAAGGGATCTTGTAACCATTGTGGGGAATATGGTGAATCCAGCCCCTGGTGAGTTTGTCGAACTTACGGGGAAATGGATCAGCCATGCCAAATTTGGCAACCAGTTTCAGATCCGACAATATAAGACCCTTGCCCCTGCCACCCAGTTCGGTATTCAAAAATATCTGGGGTCAGGTCTGATTAAAGGGATCGGTCCTGTTATGGCCAAACGGATTGTAAAACAGTTTGGTATAAAATCACTGGATATTATTGAAAAGAGTATTGATAAGCTGTCTGAAGTCGATGGCATCGGCAAAAAAAGAATTGAGATGATCGCCCAGGCCTGGGATGACCAAAAAGAGGTCAGAACCGTTATGCTCTTTTTACAGTCCCATGGGGTCAGTACGGCTTACGCAGCCAAGATTTTTAAAACCTATGGCCAGGATTCCATTCATATTGTGAAAGAAAATCCTTACCGGCTTGCCAGGGATATTTTTGGTATCGGGTTTATCATTGCTGACAGTATTGCTGAAAAACTGGGTATGGCAAAGCATGCCCCCCAGCGCATTGAAGCAGGGCTTGAATATGTGCTGCACCAGCTTTCCGATGATGGTCATGTCTGTTATCCCTATCATGAGCTTTGTCAAAAAGTTCAAACCATGCTGGAAGTAGACAGAGATATCGTTTTAAAGGCTGTTGCAGATTCTTTTTCAGCCGACCGGGTTGTCATTGAAGATATCAATGAGAATAAAAAACTTGTCTTTTTAAAAAAATTTCATGTTTGTGAGATAGGAATTGCCCAAAATTTTGAACGACTTAAAAATTCTTCCAAAAGTGTTAGAAAGATTGATTCAAAAAAAGCCGTTGAATGGATTAAGGGCCAGATTAAGATAACGCTTGCCAAAAACCAGGAAGAGGCCGTTAAAAAATCTTTAGAGGAAAAGGTTTTAATTATTACGGGCGGACCGGGTACCGGTAAAACAACCATTATCAATGCCATTATCAAGATTTTAAAAAAAGCAGGCGCAAAAATTTTACTTGCTGCGCCTACGGGAAGAGCCGCTAAAAGGATGAGCGAAGCCACCTGGGAACGAGCTCAGACCATCCACAGGCTGCTTGATTATTCCATGAAGAAGCCGGGTTTTAAAAAGGACAATAAAAATCCGTTAAAATGTGATGTGCTGATCATTGATGAAGCATCCATGATTGATACGGTCTTAATGCATCATCTCTTAAAGGCCGTTCCGCCCAAAGCTACCCTTATTTTTGTTGGAGATGTCAATCAACTGCCGTCAGTGGGCCCTGGAAATGTGTTGAATGATTTAATTGTGTCCAATGCTTTTGCTGTTGTTACGCTGGATACCATATTCAGACAGGCAAGAAAGAGCCTGATTGTTGTCAATGCGCACAGGATCAATAAGGGGATGTTTCCGGTACTGGCAAATGATAATAAGAAAAGCAATTTTTATTTTGTCCAGAAAGAGGAACCGGAAGATGTTTTAAACACCATTATTGATCTGGTGCAAAATAGAATACCCCAAAAATTCAAGGTGGACCCGGTAGATGATATCCAGGTTCTAACCCCCATGCACAGAGGGATTGTCGGGGCCGGCAACCTGAATCATGAATTGCAGAAAATCCTGAATCCAAACAAGGGGATACTCCAAAGGGGGAACCGGGAATTTAAAGTGTCTGACAAGGTGATGCAGATCAGGAATAATTATGACAAGCATGTCTATAATGGGGATATCGGCAGGATTGTTGATATTAATCTTATTGATCAAAAAATGCGGCTCAATTTTGACGGAAGGGAAGTGGAGTATGATTTTTCCTCTCTGGATGAAATTGTTCATGCTTATGCGGTTTCCGTCCATAAATCTCAAGGGTCTGAGTATCCTGTCGTCATCATACCGGTTGTGATTCAACACTATATCCTTTTGCAAAGAAATCTGATTTACACGGCAGTAACCCGGGGTAAGAAACTGGTTGTTCTTGTGGGGACAAAAAAAGCCCTTGCCATGGCTATCAATACGGATAAATCATCCAGGCGTCATACCCGGCTTTCGTATCGCCTGAAGCAGTGATGTGGGCGCATTATTCAAAGCCTGCCGGAAAGAGTCTTCAAATAAAAAAATGGGGGCTGCCCATATTTGAATTGAGCAGCCCCCATTTGGTAAAAATGATTTGAGATCATTTTAAATTAATTAATTGTTATTTGCTTAACCTCTTCTTTGGTGGTGTCTTTTTTCAGGGTTAGTTTAAGGATGCCATCCCGAAAATCTGCATCAACATCATCGATCAGCACATCATCGGAAAGGCTGAAGGATCGTTTAAAGCTTCCGTATGATCTTTCTTTTCTAAAATAGCTGTCCTTTCTTTCTTCATTCTCAAACTTTCTTTCACCCTTTATGGTCAGAACCCTGTCCTCGATATTCACAGAAATGTCCTCTTTTTTGACACCCGGCAGTTCAATGTTGAGAACCACATTGTCTTTCTCGTTCAGGATGTCTACTGCGGGATACCAGGATTCACCGGTTTTGGATTTTGTGTTAAAAAAGGAAGAAAAGTCATTAAATGAATTTCCCCAGAAAGCCAGTTCGTTAAGTGGGTTGTATCTTACAAGTCTCATGATTAATTCTCCTGTTTAGGTTGTTATCCGTTCATTTTTTATCTGCATTTGAAACAAAACTAATCATAAAATAAAATGCGTCAAGTAAAATAATGGAATTTTTTAATATATTACTAAAATAAATTAAAATTAAAAAGTAATAGAGTTTATTTTTTTCTTCCGGACATGATCCAGACAATAGCCCAGACAAGAAAGACAGGTATAATTCCATAGGAAATATAAGAAATCATACTTTCGTTCCATGGCTTTAGATAAAGGGCTGCGACCATGGGATAAACAAGGGTAAGTACGATACCGAATCGGATTTTTGCAGGAAGTCTTTTCAGCTTTTTTGAAGAAGACCTCTTTTTTACAGGTTCTCCCTTAAACAATCTTGGCAAAATCAAGATACCGGTAATCAGCAGCACTAAAACAAGAATTTCACTTATCCCGGTCAAGATTTACCCCCTCCATCAGATGATGATTTAAATTTTAATTTTATTTCAAATATTGCCCAATTTGTCAATGAGATTTAAAAGTGATGGTAAAGCAACCTGGTTTTGATAACCTCAAATCAAGTATTCAGATTGGCGTGTTTTTATTGACTTTTTAAGCTTTTAAGCTTATATTAAAAATCATTTGATCTTTTACAATTTGGGGGCGAAATGGCTTCGACGGAGATTTTGAGGCCTGAGGTAGCATACCGAGTCTTTTGTCAGCTCGTAAACTTGGCAATACATAAACATAATCGCAGATGATTATAATTACGCTGTAGCTGCGTAGAGCAGCTTCCGTCCTGCTGATATCCTTCTTGCAGATTTCAGGTCAGGGCGTCGACTTTGCAAGACCGCCTTTTAAGGGCGTCTGAACCTTAAAGGTTAAACTTTTCAGACTATACTGTTTCGTATCCATCTCAAAGGAGACTTTCGTATCCATCTCAAAGGAGACATTACAGCAAAATTTAAATTTTGAGATAAGTATGTAGAAGCCTGGGTTGATCGTTTTCGGACGCGGGTTCAACTCCCGCCGCCTCCACCATTTTTTCCTAATAATTTCAATAAGTTATAGTTTTTTACACCATTAATTTGGTGGTGTAAGGGTGGTGTAAAAATTAATCATCTTTTGGCTGTCCAAGCGTGTTTTCATATTCTTTAAATTCTTTTTCAACTGCCCTCTTAATAGCGATCTCATTTAAAGGCTTGAGACCATCACCTCTTGGTTTTCTTGTGGGAATTTTCTTATCGAATATCTCCCCTAAAAACTGGTTCATTAAAATAACTCGATAGTCTAATAAAAAAGTTTGGATTCTTAAGCTCATATTGTAAATTTTGTCAGTTTTAGATTTAAATTCTTCGTTACTCTCACCTAACAAATCATTAGTTTTTTTATTTCTTAAAAACTTTCTAAACTGTTTGTATTCTTTTTCTAAATATTCGATTTCTAAGAAAAGTTTTTTCCGGTAATGATCAAATTCGATAAATACAATTTCATGGCTTTCTATAGAAGAGATAAAGTCTATATTTCTATTCCTTATTTCAGCAAAAGTATTCCCTATGAGATAAGGTTTTATGAAATCATATAAAGTGAAACCAACCCATCTTGATTCAATTTTTAACTGAGAGGGCAAAATTAAAAAATCAACACCAAATTTTGTTAAACTTTTAGACAGATTGGAAATAGAATCGTTTAGATCATAAAAAGCCTTAATTTCCAATTTTTTTTTATCTCATTATTCTTAAGTTTGTAATTATCTTTTCGATTTTTTTCAATCTGTAATATCACAAGACAAAAAGCAACAAACCAACCACCAATAGCGATATTAAAAGATATCCAATCTTTAAATTCTAAAAGGTT
>JAFCZY010000291.1 GCA_019314105.1 Deltaproteobacteria bacterium | reverse complement strand
AATCTGAATCCAAAAAAGCTGAATCAGCTTCAACTTGGCAATGATGACTGTACCCTGTGCAATCGTTGTACGGATATCTGTCCGTCAGGGATTGACCTTCAGGGAATATGGCAGACACTTCCGCAAACACTGCATAAAATGGGATATCCGGATAATTATACTTTTGTAAAAGATACGGCACTTCAGGAGCGGGAAAATAAAGAATGGGAAAAAGAACAGGCCGACAGAGCATATGACTTGACCCAGAATCTTACCGGCCGTGTTTATTCTTTTGAAAATTGTGTTCAGTGTACTGTTTGCACCAATGTCTGCCCCGTCGTTGCCTATGGCGGAAACGATAACGATATGACACCCCAGCAAATCATGAACCTGTTAAGACTGGGGAAAAAACAGACGGCTGCAGGAACCCGAATGGTCTGGAACTGCCTGACCTGTTATATGTGTCAGGAACATTGCCCCAGCGAAATAAAAGTTGCCGATATCATTATAGAACTTCGAAACATCTCAAACCAGACGACCGACAGGTTAAAAATTATGGATGCAGCAGACAAGGCGGATAAATGATGAAACTTGCATACTTCCCGGGGTGTAAAATAAATTTTTATTTGAAAGACTATGACACCTCTTTTCAATCTTTAATGGAAAAACTGAACGTGGACCTGATTCAACTTCCATTCAATTGCTGCGGTTATCCTGCCCGGAGCACTAATTTTGAAGTGTCTGTTTTCTCCGCCATAAGAAATTTTGCCCTGGCCCGGAAATATGATCTGGATATCATCACTCCCTGTAAATGCTGTTTCGGACAACTCAAATATGCAGCTTATCAATGGCATGAAAACAAAAAATTAAAACAAAAAATGGAGTGCCTTCTTGCCGATGAAAATATTTTCTGGGATGGGAAAACAAAGATCACGCATCTTCTTTCGTTTCTTTATAACGATATTGGCGTGCTTGAACTTAAAAAGAAAATTGATCATAAACTGCCGGAAAAGAAAATCGTTACTCAATACGGCTGTCATGCGTTGAGGCCATTTACGATCACCGGGTTTGATAATCCGCACGCCCCCCGAATTTTTGAAGAACTGATAAACATCACTGGATTTAAAACCGTTGAATGGTCAAAAAGCACAGAATGCTGCGGAAATCCCATTTATGAAACCAATAAAAGCCTGTCTTTAAAAATATTAAATTCTAAATTAACGGCAGCGTTAGAAGCAGGAGCAGACCATATCTGTACTGCCTGTACCCATTGCCAGATACAATATAATGAGTTGTCTTTCCAAAAGGAGTGCCAGAAACACAAAATCACACCCGTCCTTTTTACACAAATTCTGGGTGCGGCTTTGGGAATTAAGAAAGAGAAACTGATTTAAGGGTATCGTGACGCCATATCCCAGACGGCCAGAGCTGTCAATCCTTTGTGCTTCCGGACAATATAATCGTCTGTTGATATACGCTCAAGATAAGGACGAATTATTTTTTCAAGCTCAATATCGGCTTTTTTGCTCACTTTTTTGAAAAAAGCCATCTGCCGACCCAATTCTTCTTCAACAGATGCTGTCTGTTCCCACTCAATGGTATCAAAGGTAATCTCCGGGAAAAACCCCAATGAAAACAAGAGATTTAATTTATATAAAATGCTCTGGGGCTTATCCTCAAGAGGCGTTCCCATTATTATTTTCCACAAATCAGACAAAATCGGGTGATTCCTTTTTGCGGCCCATCCTCGTATGGCACATCCTTTTTTTGAACAGCGCATCATTTTGAAAAAAGATTCCGGGGTTGCCACTCCCGGAGACATAAAGGCAATAACAAAATCAAACTTCTTCTCCCATCCTTTTGCGTTTATCTCTATTTTATGCCAGTCTTGATTCAGAACGGTGATATTCTTTCCAATATCCGGTGTGATATCCTGTTTAAATTTTTCCAGCATCCCTTTTGAAAAATCAAGGGCGGTTACCTGAGCGCCCTGTTTTGCCAGCTCTATTGCAACAGTACCTGTCCCACACCCGATTTCAAGAACCGTCATTCCTTCAAATAAAAGATTATTTTTTTTAAAGATTGCCATTGTTTTTTCAAGTCGGCGATTTTTAATTTCTTTATTATTCTGATCGTAGGTAGCTGCTGCTTTGTCCCAGTATTCACAGGTAGAAAACCCCTTATGAACATGATACGTATCGTCCTTTGTATCATTTTCCCATTCGTTGATCCAAAAATCTTTGTTAAATATATTATCCATTTTCATTTGATAAATCTTCATCCTCCCCGGCAATAAAAATTCCTACCATATCATTGATCACCACATACAAAGACGGGACAAAAACAAGGGTTAAAACAGTGGCTGCCATCAGACCAAAACTGATACTGACCGCCATTGGAATTAAAAACTGTGCCTGAAAACTGGTTTCCAGAAGAAGCGGGAAAAGGCCTGCCACAGTTGTCACCGAGGTCAGCAGCACCGGCCTGAACCGGCTTTGTCCGGCATCAATAACCGCATCAAAAATCATTGCCCCGTCCCTGACCTTTGAATTAATAAAATCGATTAAAATCAAAGAATCATTCACCACAATTCCGGAGAGTGCGACAATTCCGAAAATACTGATCATGGTGATATCAAGGTTCATGAAATAGTGCCCGATAATGGCACCGATGAGTCCAAACGGGATGGCGGTCATAATGATGACCGGCTGGATATAGGATCTGAACTGACTGGCAAGAAGCAAAAACATGATCATTCCTGCAAGAGAAAAGCCCACCTTCAGGCTGTTCAAAGATTCTTCAGTCCTTTTTGCCTGACCTTCCAGATCATAAATCACGCCCGGAACTTGCATTGGCGATATCTTCATTAATATCGGAAATGACCGTGATAATCCTTTTTCTGTCTACCCGCTGAATGGTTGAATACCCTCTCTCCATTTTAATATCAGCCACCTGGTTTAAGGGTATTTCTCTTTGGTCACGAGTTCGAATTCTTAAGTCATCAATACTGGCTTCAGATTCCCTCTCTTTTTGAGAATACCGCACCATGACCTTGATATCATCTTTACCCCTTTGAATTTTTAACACTTCATCGCCATAATAGGCCTGCCGGATCTGAATGGCAATATCAGCCAGGGTAACGCCTAAAGATTTAGCGCCTTTTCTGAGATGAATCTGCATTTCCATCTTGCCCGGCCTGAAATTATCTGTAATATCAAACGTTCCTGGGTATTTGCCAATTTCATTCTTTAAGTCGTCTGCTGCAAGTTGAAGCTGCTCAAAATCATTGCCCTTCAGTTGAATTTCTATGGGATTCCCCCCTGGCCCACCGGCGATAATAGAAAAGGTGAGCTGCTCTACCCCAAGAATATCTCCTGTCAACTCACGCCATTTTGCCGTCACTTCAGGTGCAGAAATGTCCGGTCGTTCTGAAGCGGGCACCATCTCTATCCAGACTTCCCCGCAATGTCCCCCGTATGCGCCTGGTTTCCAGTCCCTTCTGGGAATAATACCCACCTGGGAAAAATTATTAACCATCAGATCTTCACCATTCACCACCCTTTTCCGAAAAAAATCATTGAGATCAACTGCCCCCTTTTCAATTTTTTTGATGGCCTTTTCTGTGGCTTCAAAAGGAGTCCCCAAAGGATAAATAATCTCTGAAATGATCCAGTTACTGTCGGTTTTTGGAAAAAATACAAAGGGCACATGCCCGCCTGCCAGAACCCCGATGCTGACAATTAATATTCCAAACCCGATAGCAAGCGTGAAATACCGATTCTTGACACAATATTTTAAAACAGGGGTATAGAGTGAATAAATAAAAATATTCAAGGCTTTTTCAACTCTGTCCCGAATCCACTTATGCCCCTCCAGAATATCTTTTTTCAGCCACGCAAGCCAGAAAAAACAAATCCGGTAAATCAGGCTTTTCTTCTTTTTCGGGGGAGTCAGGGTATGCGCAAGGTGAGCCGGCAGAATAAGAAAGGCTTCAACGAGAGATATGGCAAGGATACAGATCACAGCCTGGGGCATGATATAAATAAACTTTCCCATAATTCCTTCAATATGCATCAATGGCGTAAATGCGACAATGGTTGTGGTCACCGCCATTACAACCGGCGCACCAATCTGGGAAATACTGTCAATCACTGAATCCCTGGCAGATTTGCCCGTTTTATAATGGGTATAGACATTTTCCCCGATAATAATGGCATCATCCACCAGAATACCCAATGTCATGATAAACCCGAACAAAGATAACATATTGATGGATGCACCAAAAAAATCAAGGATAAGAAAAGCCCCCATAAATGATATGGGTATCCCTGATGCCACCCAGAAAGCAAGTCCCAGATCAAGGAACAGGGCCAGTACAATAAACACCAGCAATATTCCCTGGGCACCGTTTTTCACCAAAAGATCAATCCGGTTCTGAACCATTTCCGCCATATCAAACCAATAGCCCAGGGTAATCCCTTTGGGAAGAGATGCCTTATGGGTTTTAATATAGTCTTTGACTGCTTTTGAAATGGCAATGGTATCCTGATTGTCCGTTCGATTGATAGCTACAAGGACTGCGGGTTTTCCGTTAAACCGTGCTTTGATATCTGTATCTTCAAATCCATCGATAACCGTTGCAACCTCTCCAAGCTGAATACGTGTTCCGTCTTCTCTGGTCACCACCGGAATCCGTTCAAACTCTTCACCTCTATATAATTTTCCCTTGGCCCGAACCAGGAACTCTCCTCCTTTTGTCTTGATCTTACCCCCCGGCAAATCAAGACTTCCGGTCTTTACGGCCAGTGCCACCTGATCAAAAGACAGATTAAATCGTTGCAGATTTTCTTCAGACACTTCAATGGAAATTTCATAGTCCCGGATGCCAATAAGGTTTGCAAGGGAAATTTCATCCATCCCCACAAGGTCATCCCTTATTTTTTCGGCAGTATCCTTTAGCACTCTTTCTTCGACATCACCATAGATGGCCAGATAAATGGCCGGCGGATTATTTTTAATCTCAATAACAATCGGGTCTTCGGCTTCATCGGGGAATGAATCGATCAGGTCTATCTCTGTCCTTACCTCATCGAGTTTTTTGTTAATATCTGTTCCGGTGGCAAGTTCCAACAGTACCGACCCACGCCCCTCAAGGGCAGTTGAGTGCATGGTTTCCATATCTTCAAGGCTTTTGAGCTGCTCTTCGAGCTTGATACAGATCCCTTCTTCAACTTCTTCGGGTGATGCTCCGGGATATATTACGGAGATATTAATCATATCAACGGAAAACTGGGGAAACATTTCCCGTTTCATATTAAAGGCCGTATACAGGCCTGCAACAATGAGAAAGATCATTATCAAATTGACTGAAACCCTGTGCTCAACAGACCATTTCCCCAGTGCTTCCATATTTTATTTTCCGTTTTGCCTGATGGTGAGTTCCATTCCGTCACGGGCACCTGGAAGGGGAGAAAAAATAATCTTATCACCCGGGTTTAATCCACCCTTAATATAAATCTCATCTTCAAATTTTCTTAGAACCTCCACCTTTTTCATTTTTAAATGATGGCCATTCACTGTAAAAAGTATATTATCACGCTTCAACAAATACCTTGGCAAAACAAAAATATTTTCATACGTCTCTCCGATAATGCTGCATTTAACAAATGTACCCGGTTTTAAATCAAACCCGTTTTTTATTGCTGCATCAGAATTCAATATCTCAAGCGTCATGGGCAGGGTTCTGGTTTTTTCGTCAATCTTTGCCTTTACCCGGGCGACTTTGGCATTCCAGACATACAACTTTTCCCTGTCGGAATTGGCCAGCACCACTTTTGCATCCGGTGTTTTATCGTTCTCAAAAAAAGCGTCTATCCATTTCATTTTTTCCGGAGAAATTCTCACATCTACATTCAGACGGTCTTTTTGATAAATTGACCCTAAGATCTGACCGAAATTGACAACCTCTCCTTTTTCGACAAATTTATCCAGAATAAATCCATGAAAATCAGCTTTAATCCGGGTTTTAATGACTGCAAGATCGGCTTTTTGAAAATCAACTTTTGCCATGGCAAGCGCTGCAGTCTTCTG
>JAFCZY010000290.1 GCA_019314105.1 Deltaproteobacteria bacterium | reverse complement strand
TTGTGGATAATGCTTCAAAAATAAACCCTCTTCTGGAACTAATGAGACGTTTCCCTGATGTTATTTATTTAAGAAGTGAAAAAAATTTGGGATTTACTGGCGGGAACAATTTGGGACTTAAAAAAGCTTATGCATTAAAACCCAAATATATTTTTTTGTTGAATAATGATACTGTTGTTTCAAAAAACATTTTGTCTGAACTTTATTCATTTATGGAAAACAATCCAAAAATGGGTTTAATCGGTCCACTAAACTATTACTTTGATAAAAAAAATATTATAGCTTTTTCTGGAGCAAACTTAAACCGGAATAACGGCATGATGACCTTTTTATATTCGGACAAGAAACTATCCGATATCAAGGAGAGAATTATTTCATGCAGTTTCATTATAGGCGCGGCGATGTTTATCAGAGCCGATTTAATTGAACAAATAGGCGGGCTTTATAATGATTATTTTTTAACATCAGAAGAAAGCGAGTTATGTATAAAGGTTGCAGATTTAGGATATCAACTGGCCGTAATTACATCTTGTTGTATCTGGCATAAGGTTTCAATGACAATGGGGTCAGAATCAGAGATTTCCAATTATTATATCTTTAGAAACAAACTATGGTTTATTAAACGAAACGCAATAAAAATAACGCTAAAAGATATCTTTCAGCTTGCAAAATATATTGTTATCTGTCTGCTTTCATTTTTAATAAAAAAACGAAAGTTTTCTGCAGCAAAAGGAATTTTGGCAGGAATCTACGATTTTTTTATGGGGGTGAAAGGGCCGGGTCGATTCAAAAACCGGCTCAATGCCTAAGGAGAGCAAAAACAGGGCTCCTAAAAATAAAAAATATATGAACAAATCCATTCCCATTTCTATTGTTACATCATGCTATAATTGTGAACAATATATTGAGGCTACTATTCGATCGGTAATCCAACAAGATTTCCCCGATTTGCAGTATATCATTACTGATGGTGCATCGTCTGACAGGACACTTGATATTATCAAGAAGTATCGGGAAGATATTGACGTTTTGATCAGTGAACCTGACGAAGGTATGTACCATGGAATACAAAAGGGCTTTCAGTATGCACAAGGTGAAATTATGGCCTGGTTGAATGCCGATGACATTTATTATACATGGACATTTTCGATTGTTGAAAGAATTTTCCTAAAATTCCCAGAAGTTGAATGGATTATCGGCTTGCCCACGTACATGAACCAAATTGGTCAGTGCATAAAGGTTTCTTCCAATGCTGGTACGGTTTATCCAAGAAATTATATTAGCAATGGATGGTTTCGACCTCAGCTTGCAGGATATTTACAGCAAGAAAGCATGTTCTGGAGAAAAAGTCTCTGGGACAAGGTGGGAGGCTTGAACCTGAAGTTGAAGTTTGCGGCAGATTTTGAACTTTGGACAAGATTTGCAAAACATGCGGAACTCTATAGCATTACAGTTCCTTTGGCCAGTTTTCGCAAAAGACCTGGTGAGCAAAGATCTTCTGTAGAAGAAGACAAATATCATAATGAGGTTATGGCAGTCTGCCAAAACCTGAAACCTCCACCCAAAATTTGGGATTTTGTGAGCAGGGGTGGTGAGATTGGAAGAATACTATCTCGCCTTTTGATATGGAAAAATTGTAATTTCATAACCTATTCTTTAAGAGAAAAAGATTGGGTGATGAAAAAAGCAATGAGACCTCTGTCTAGATATTCATTAGCAGAAGTTCTGCTTGACTGGATTACCAACCGTTTGAGCCCATCTATTTTAAATCTCAGATAAGCGAAAATGAGTTACGTTGAACTATTCGATTATCATATTAGTAATAATGGGGCTCGTGGTGATATCTTTGAGGCATTTGAGCTTATCATTTCAGGAGAGTTCGGAGATTATATGGCTTGTGCAAACCCGCATTCTTTAACAGTGGCGGCTAAAGACAATATTTTCCAGCAAGCGTTAAAAAGAGCTGACATCCTGCTCCCAGACGGCACGGGAATAATCATCGCTGCCAAAATTTTAGGACTGCCATGTACTGAAAAAGTCGCTGGAACTGATTTTTTCCTTGGCCTTTCCCGTGAAGCAAACAATAGAGGAGGTGTAAAATATTTTTTTCTAGGCTCTTCGAAAAAAGTGCTAAGATTGATTAAGGAAAAAATGAAGCGTAATTTTCCGGCCATTGAAGTTTGCGGGACATATTCGCCTCCTTTCAAGACAGAATTCAGCCAGGAAGACAACTCTGCTATGATTAGTGCCATTAATAATACACGACCAGATGTGCTCTGGGTTGGCATGACTGCTCCAAAACAGGAAAAATGGATCTATGAAAACCAGTCAAAGTTGCAAGTACCTTTTATAGCTGCGATTGGCGCTGTCTTTGACTTTTATGCAGGCACTAAGAAAAGATCTTCTAATTTTTGGATAAATGTAGGCCTGGAATGGCTGCCCAGATTTTTCAAAGAGCCAAGAAGGCTTTGGGAGAGAAATCTTAAATCTACGCCGATCTTTTTGTGGTGGATAATAAAAGAAAAAATCAGGAAAATCAGGGGGAATTAATTTTTCAAAATCGGAATAAGGGCTCGGTCAAAAATAAGTTGATAGAATTTGCGCCCAAATTTGCCGTAGATTTCATCGATCTGATTGAGCAAAACCGCAGGAATAGCAGGCTCTTTCGAGGATTTTTGCGAATGAAGATTGATTAAAGATATGGTGAAGTTGGGATGCAAAAATGCCAAGTTATTTTTGACCGAGCCCTAAGATCACTACATGTTATGCTCACCAAAAATAAAAATTGTTCTGAGCACTTTATTAATCTCAGGATCATTAGCACTTGGCTTATATGCTATCGTCATTTTTTGGTCTGTGGCTGATACAGAGCAGAAATCGGATTTAATTATTTGTTTGGGAGGAAATGTCCGCGCAAGGCAAGAAAAATCGCTGAAGCTTTATAAGGAAAGATATGCCCAAAAACTTCTTTTAACGAATCAGTCTCCCAATTATTTTCTGAAAAATGGTGTTTCTTCTTCCAATATTTACGTTACTGATATCCCGAGAAATACTTTCGAAGAAGCTAAATATTGCCACAAGTTCATGCAAGAGCACAAAATCAATTCTGCTTTAGTCGTCAGCGACTGGTGGCATTTGCGGCGTGTCAAATGGTCTTTTGAGACGGCTTTCCAGGGTGCGGGAAAGAAAATAAAATATATTTATGCCCAGAATCTGGAGACAAAAGTAGGATGGTGGTTGGGACCTCATCAGC
>JAFCZY010000289.1 GCA_019314105.1 Deltaproteobacteria bacterium | reverse complement strand
TCCTCGCGGGGTAGATAGGGATGATAATCAATCCCTTTTTTGACAGAAGTTCTCAGGCGGTCCACTACCGGAATCTCGCCCGGTTCGGGAATTACAAGTTTTTCACGCATATGGCCGATGACTTCATCCAGCAGGATGACCACCGGAGTTCGATAGGTTTCCGCCAGGTTAAAGGCCTCAACCGTTATTTTGAACACATCCTGATGATTGGATGCCGTGAGTGCAATGATAGAATGATCACCATGAGTACCCCATCTTACCTGGTTCACATCTCCCTGGCTGACATGGGTGGGGTTGCCTGTCGAAGGGCCACCGCGCTGTACATTGGCAATGACACAGGGAATTTCTGCCATACACGCATATCCTAAGGCTTCCTGCTTAAGGGAGAATCCTGGTCCGGATGTGGCGGTCATTACCTTGTCGCCTGTGAGCGAGGCACCAATAATAGCCCCCATTGATGCGATTTCATCTTCCATCTGGATAAATTTTCCGCCTTTCTGGGGAAGGCGCGCCGCCAGATGTTCCAGTATCTCAGTGGACGGGGTGATGGGGTATCCTGCGAAAAAATCTATTCCGGCATAGATAGCGCCTTCCACACAGGCTTCATTTCCCTGGACAAACCGGATATTATTTTTATTTTTCATTTTTCACTTCCTGGCTTTTCTATAATTTGTATGGCTAAATCAGGGCATCGAAGTTCGCACAGTTTGCATGCAATGCAATCTTCCGGTCTTGCTGCTTCTGCCTTTCCCTGTTTATCAAATTCAAGTACCTTTTTGGGGCAAAAGTGAATGCAGATGCCGCACCCCTTACACCATTCTTTGTCAATTAAATGCTGGACGGTTTTGCCTTTTCCCATAA
Source organism: Deltaproteobacteria bacterium (assembly GCA_019314105.1). GTDB lineage: Bacteria > Desulfobacterota > Desulfobacteria > Desulfobacterales > Desulfobacteraceae > Desulfobacula. The sequence continues at coordinate 2,393 of JAFCZY010000289.1, read as the reverse complement.
TATCCTCTTAATAGATAATAAATATCTGTAAATTAAGGCCTTTCTTTAAATGTTTTCAATTCGGTTGTCAAGGATAACTACCATTAAAATGAACCTTATTCATTCTTTTTTATTTTACAAAAAAATGCAAGAAAAAAATAAATTTCAGGAAGATAGAATGGTTGGGCTATTTGCTGTTTTATATACGATACTTGATCTTGATTGTCCTCTTTCAAATTAAATGATATACCGCTTTTATGAATCAAAAGAATGAAAATCTTGTCAGTGTTATCCTGCCTACATATAACCGTGCCTGGACGCTGAAGGATGCCATTGACTCTGTCCTTTTTCAGGATTATCCTTATATCGAATTAATTGTGATCGATGATGGGTCAGAAGACAACACACAGGAACTGCTTTGCGCATATAAAAATAAAATTGTGGTTTTGACCCAGGAAAATTTTGGTGTCAGTGCTGCCAGAAATACGGGGATAACAAAGAGCAGGGGAGAATTTATTGCGCTTCTGGATTCTGATGATGCCTGGGATAAAAGAAAAATATCCTGCCAGGTGGCGTTTTTTAAGCATCATCCTGAAGCCCTGATCTGTCAGACCGAAGAGATATGGATAAGAAATGGGAAAAGAGTTAATCCTAAAGGGAAGCATAAAAAACCGTCCGGGATGATCTTTGAGCCGTCATTGAATCTGTGTCTGGTAAGCCCGTCAGCAGTGATGATGAAAAGGGAATTGTTTAACATGAAAGGGTATTTTAATGAAGATTTTACGGTTTGTGAAGATTATGACCTCTGGCTTCGGATCAGTTCAACCCTGCCGGTTTTTTTGATTGACAAGCCTTATACCATTAAAAGAGGGGGGCATAAAGATCAACTCTCAAATTTTCATTCCCAGGACAAATTCAGAATTCGTTCGTTGCTGAATCTTATAGAATCAGGCAGCCTGACGCAGGATCAAGCTGAAAAGGCAAAAAAGGTTTTGAAAAAGAAATGCGCTATCTATGGAAATGGCTGTATAAAACGCGGTAAAAAAGAAGAAGGGGAATACTATTTAGATTTCAGCCGCCAGCAAGAAAGGTAATGATCTGGATTTCATCGCCATCCTTCACCGGTTTTTTAAGCTCTCCGGGGTATGCACTTTCTTTGTTCAGGTAGATTTCAATATAGTGAAGCAACTCCCCGTTTTTATCGAACAGCTCATTTTTCATCCCCGGATGCAGGTCAACAAAATTATTTAATGCTTCCCCCACAGAGGTGCCTTCGACTTCTATTATTTTTTGACCATCCGTATGCTGACGGTGGGTAATATGTATTTGTATTTTTATGGTCATTTTAACCAATTCCCGTTGATATCTTTATGCCTTGAAAAGCTTTAATTGTTTGTGAAAATTAATGTGTTTTATTTTTAATTATAGAATATTCTGGTGCTGAACACAATGATTTTCTGGCTTTAATATAGCTATATTATGGCTCAATTTCGGTGATAACTATATATTCATTATAGGAAATTTCATCTAATTCGTTCCAAGGCTGTTTGCCTTACATCCGCTGGATGGACATGGCAACACGGTTTAAGATTCTCTGCGCTGACCGCCCTGAACTCGGTCATTCTTCCTCAAACACCAGGGCGGCTTAACCGCTGCGGCAATCAAAACCGTGTAAGCAAAGATCCATATGCTCCCGTAAGGCAATCAGCCGCAAAGGGCCTTGGTATCTTGCCGGAACTCTGGCTGTGCAAATCGGCATGACCAACAAATGGCTGGCAGAGCAAGGGTTAATATCTGTCAAAGAACAGTGGGTGAAAATACATTACCCGGCCACTCGATTAGCTGCATTTACTACCTTTTTGCATAACTCTACGAACTCAAAATAAGATAGGTCATTTTTAGCATCATTTGTACGCCATGAACAGATTTTAAAGCCTGCCTCACCAGTACCGTCACCAACATGATCTACCGACGGCAGTAATGCGAACTGCTTTTTATAATATCTACCGTGTTTTTTGGACTGTTCATTGTTGTATTTACTCAATAGTGACCAATCTAGTTTTTCTTTGGTATAGGCGTCTTTGCCGCCTGATTCACATACTGCTTTATGAATTGCAATTTTATATGATTCATTTGTGGCAGATGTATTGCCGCGATTTCGATCACGTTTAACATGTACCAATGCTTTTCTATGAAGCCAACGCTCATAGACATCCTGTTCTATTAACGTTGCAAGCTTGTTCGTGAGTTTATATTTGCGCATATTTTCTACAGCTTATCGTATCATATTAGGCAGAAAAAAATCTGCATGTTAACGCTATATATTTTTTTTATATGGTAATATCAAAGCATCCAATATCGTTTTTAAATTTATTGTTGCAATATACCCTGCCATACCAGAGAAAACATGTAAA
>JAFCZY010000288.1 GCA_019314105.1 Deltaproteobacteria bacterium | reverse complement strand
GTTGAGTTGCGAGAATATAAACCAGGCCTTGATGTCATTGACGAGGTAATGTCGCGGCAGGCAAATTACGGGATCAATAATTCCAGTATTGTTATTGTGGATGGCCGTATTGTGTCTACTGTTCTGCTGGCAACCTATTTACAGCAATCTCCCCTGGTCTTTGTCACCTCATTTGACATAAAAAATCCAAAAGATTTTATCGGAAGGCGGTTAATGGGTACGGCAGACGAGTTGAAATACAGCTCCCTTGCCCTGCTTATGGATCATTTTGATATCAATAGAGATAATACAGAGATGGTTGAACATACTTTTAATATTGATGATTTTGTTGAACATCGTGTCGATATCATGAGTGCCTTTCGGTCAAATCAATTGTATGAACTGGATAAACGCGGTATTAAATATAATATTTTTAATCCGGCTGACTATGGATTTTATATGAGTGCTGTAAATGTTTTTTCTTCCAGAGATGAGGTGCTTGGTTTTTCGGAACGAACACAAAAATTTATCGATGCCAGCAATCGAGGATGGGCCTATGCCCTTGATCATACGGATGAACTGATTGATTTGATTTATGACAAATATTCCCAAAGAAAAAGCAAAGTAGCCTTAGCTTACGAAGCAAACATTACCCGAGAAATGATGCTGCTCGATTTTTTCCCCATTGGCCAGGCGAATAAGGACTTGACCTTGAGAGCTTTGAAGCAATTGAAGCAAAATAAAAGACTGAACGCGGATGAATTTCTTGGAACATTCCTGTTCAAAGATTTGGTTCAAAAACATAGCGATACTATTGAATGGACAGCCCGGGAACGCAACTACATGGAAGAAAAACAGAAAATCACCATGTGTGTTGATCCGGAATGGTTGCCATTGGAAGCGATTCGGGAAGGGAACCACATCGGTATTGCCGCAGATGTGTTTGATTTGTTTCAAAAACGGCTCCCAATTCCCATCACCCTGGTAAACACACAGACCTGGGTGGAGTCCCTTGAAAAGGCGAAAGCCCGAGAGTGTGATATTTTTTCGCTGGCATCTGAGACGCCAGACCGGAAACACTATATGGATTTCACCAGTTCATATCTTGATCTTCCCATTGTCATGGTGACCCGGATGGACAAGCCTTTTATTGAAACTATAGAGCAGGTGAAAAAGGAGAAAATCGGCATAGTGTCGGGGTATGCCTTTGCTGAATCGCTTCGCAATAAAATTAAAGGCATCCATATCGTTGAAGTGGCATCACTGCATGAGGGACTCAAACAGGTCGAGAACGGCAACCTTTACGGCTATATAGACAATCTGATGGTGATTTCCCCTTTGATACAAAAACAGTTTACCGGACTATTGAAAATCTCGGCAAGACTGGATGAGGATCTTAAGCTGGCAGTTGGCACACGTAATGATGAACCGGTATTACAGGATATTTTTGAAAAACTGGTCAGTCATATTAAAGAAAAAGAGTTGCAGGGTATTTATAATAACTGGATTTCGGTTGAGTATCAGAAGGGTTTTGACTATCGTCTTTTCTGGGAAATAATGATCGGTGTTTTTGCGGTGGCTGCCATGTCGTTATTTTATTCTTACAAACTCCAGAAACATAATAAAAAGTTAAGGGAGATATCGGTAACCGACCCCTTAACCCGGCTGTATAATCGGTTTAAAATAAATAAAATACTTGCGCTACAGTATGCAAGCCTGCTTCGCTACGGCAATGATTGCGGCATCATTTTTCTGGATATTGATTATTTTAAAAAAGTTAATGATATGCATGGTCATACGGTTGGTGATGACATATTGGTTGAGTTTTCTAATGTCCTTAAAAATAATGTCAGGGAGATGGATGCTGTCGGGCGGTGGGGAGGAGAAGAGTTTTTAATTGTCTGCCCGAATATTGGTATCATCAGCACAGAAAAGATGACCCAAAAATTATTACAGAAAATTTGCACGCATTCCTTCAGTCATGGGCTGACACTCAGTGCCAGTTTTGGTGTGGGGTCGCTCAGGCAGGAATTGTCAGTGGTAGAAAATATTGAACATGTTGATAAAGCCTTGTATCAGGCCAAATCATTGGGTAGAGGCCGAATCGAAATTGCAGACCATTTTTCTTTGGCAGATGCCGGATAAAGGATCAGACGGCCCAAGTGTGCCAATTTTTCATATTGATAAAGACAGGCTGTAATGATAAGGGATTAGATACAAAAAAAGATTATTAGAAAAATTCGAATTTAAGAGGAGATGAAACAAAGTGAAAAAAAAATATCAATATTTTTTGATCATATCTTTATGGATGGTATTTTTTGCGTATCCGTCATTTGCTGAAGATATATATGTGACCGGGATTATAAATATTACCATGCGAACAGGCCCGGGAGTGGAACATAAAATTATTGCCATGCTGGAGACCGGTACCAGACTTGAACTTGTGGAACACCAAAAGGATTGGTCTCAGATAAAGAAAGCTTCGGGGGAAACCGGATGGGTTTTGTCAAGATTTTTAAGTCAGAAAATACCGGATGCACGCTTAGTTGAAAAATTGAAGAAAGATAATCAGAATCTGGTGTCCCGATTAGGAATTGTAGAAGAGGAGAACAAAAGGCTCTCGGTTAAAAATGGGACCTTGGTTCGGGTAGAAGAAAATTATAATAGGCTGAAACAGGAATCCGCTGATTTTTTAAAACTGAATAAAAAATATAAAGAAATAAAACAACAACATGAGACTCAGAAAAGCCAGATCGATATCTTGGAGGATGATTTGAACAATGATGAGAAACTCTGGTTCCTCAGTGGTGCCGGTGTTTTTATCGTCGGTTTGTTTTTAGGGTTAAGTCTGCGTAAAAAGAAAAAAAGCAGTCTGTTATGATTAAAAAAACTGATTTCCTTGTAATCGGAAGCGGCATTGCCGGTTTAAGTTATGCCCTGAAAGTGGCCCAATTTGGTAAAGTTACCATTGTGACTAAAAAAAAGATTCAGAAAACAAATACAGCACTGGCACAGGGGGGTGTGGCTTCAGTCTTCAGCAAAATCGATTCATTTGATGCTCATATTAAAGATACCCTTGATGCCGGTGACGGCCTTTGCAACAAAGAAGTTGCAACGATGGTGGTAAAAGACGGACCTCAAAGAATTAAAGAACTGGTAAAACAAGGGGCAAATTTTAATAAACAAGGCAAGGGTAAGTATGATTTTTCACTGGGTCAGGAAGGCGGACATTCTGCTAAAAGAATTGTGTATGCCCAAGATCTGACGGGTAAAGAGATTGAAGATAC
>JAFCZY010000032.1 GCA_019314105.1 Deltaproteobacteria bacterium | reverse complement strand
CTTGACGAAATGGGAATTGAAGTTGTCTTGCCGGATCAAAAATATATGCATGCAGATCCTCCCATTCTCACCCCGGCTGTGGCCGGCATCATCCGGAAACCGTCTGAACTGACCCTTCTTGATGCCGGGGGAGATGATGCAGGCGTCACCGTATTTGCCGCCCTTGCCGATCATCTGTGCAATAAAAAGGTTCATATGCTCCAGGTGATTAATCTGTTCAGACCCTTTACGGAAACTATTGAAGGCTGCATCAAAATAAAAAAGGAGATTGAAAAGTCCTCAAAAATGAAAATAACAGGACTCGTCGGGAATACCAATCTCATTGACGAAACAACCCCTGAGCATATTTATGAAGGATACACATTTTTAACTGATGTATCAAAGGCGACAGGACTTAACATCGAATTTATTACGGCTGTATCACAATTAATACCACAACTTGAGATGGATCGGTTTACCTGCCCTGTATTGGAAATAAACAGGAAACTGAATCCACCCTGGAAACGGATATAAACATAAGGAGTATTGTAAATGGCGTATCAACATATTATTGATTCTGAACGATGCAAGGGATGCGGGCTTTGTGTCAATTTCTGTCCCAAAAATGTCCTTGAAATCACAGATCAGGTAAATGCAAAAGGGCATTTTCCCGTATATCAGGCAAGACCTGATGATTGCATCCACTGCACCATCTGCTGTATCATGTGCCCTGATGTTGCCATCAACATCATTGAAATCGAAAAAGTGATCTCATAAAAAATAAACACTGAATAAGAAATAAGGATAAAAAGAATGGCTAAAGTGTTAATGAAAGGAAATGAAGCGATTGGCGAAGCCGCAATCCGGGCTGGGTGTAAAAATTATTTTGCATATCCCATCACTCCCCAGTCTGAAGTTGCCGAATACCTCGCAAAAAGAATGCCGGAGGTTGACGGTGTGTTTTTGCAGGGTGAAAGCGAAGTCGCTGTCGGATATATGATTTTTGGTGCGGCTGCCTGCGGTGAGAGAGTAATGACGACCTCTTCCAGTCCTGGTGTGAGTTTGATGAGTGAAGCCATCTCCTATATTGCAGCGGCCCAGTGCCCTGCTGTATTTGTCAATATCATGCGCGGCGGGCCGGGATTGGGCGGTATTCTGCCTTCCCAGGGAGATTATTTCCAGGCAACCAAAGGCGGCGGTCATGGCGATTATCACCTCCTGGTTCTGGCTCCGGACGGTGTCCAGGAAGCAGTTGAAATGACCATGAAAGCCTTTGGCCTGGCAGAAAAATACCGAGGGCCGGTAATGATCCTGGGTGATGGGCTGATCGGACAGATGATGGAACCGGTCGAGTTTCCAGATGATCTTAATACAGAACCGTCCAATAAAAATGACTGGGCCACCAGCGGCATGGATACCAGAAAAAGTGACAAAAGGAATCTTGTCAGATCCCTTTTTCTTGACCCAAAAGAACTCAATGATAACAACCTTGCTCTGAAAGCCAAATATGAGCAGATGAAAAAAGAAGAAGTGCTGTATGAAGGATACAATACAGACACGGATTATAAAGTACTCATTGTCAGTTACGGCACCATGAGCCGTGTATGCAAAACATCCATTGACATGATGAAACAAGAAGGCATTGACGTCGGCCTGTTGAGGCCGAAATCTCTGTTCCCGTTTCCGGAAAAAGCGGTCTTTAAAGCAGCTACCAAAGAAAGTTGCAAATCCGTCATCAGCATTGAAATGAGCATGGGACAAATGGTTGAGGATGTGGAACGCTGTGTTAAAGGTCAAAGAAAAGTTGATTTTTACGGCGAATGCGGTGGAGATATCCCCACACCTGAAAAAATTATCGAAATTATTAAAGCGTTGCTCTAATCGCTAAATTTAGGAGAAAAATATAATGGGAAAAGCATTTTCAACGCCAAAAAGCATGAGCGACAATTATACACATTATTGTCCCGGCTGCACCCATGGCATTGCTCACAGGCTTGTAGCAGAGGTTATTGATGAACTCGGCATCAGGGGAAGAACAGTAGGAATTGCTCCGGTAGGGTGTGCTGTGCTGGCATATAATTATTTAAATTGCGACTTTCAGGAAGCTGCCCATGGCCGTGCGCCTGCCATGGCAACGGGGATGAAACGAGTCCGGCCCGATCTCATTGTTTTCACTTACCAGGGAGACGGTGACCTTGCCAGTATCGGTATGGGTGAAATCATCCATGCGGCCAATCGAGGGGAAAAATTTACCACCATTTTTATTAACAATGCCATTTACGGCATGACCGGCGGGCAGATGGCACCGACCACCATGCCGGGACAGCGGGCCACCACAGCGCCCCTTGGCCGCGATACAGCCCAGACCGGAATGCCAATCAGAATGGCAAATCTTTTAGGAGAGCTTGTCACCCCCGGATATGTTACCCGACAGGCATTACTCAATCCCAAACAGATAAACAAAGCCAAAAAAGCCATTAAAAAAGCCTTTGAATACCAAGTAGAAGGGAAATGTTTCAGTTTTGTGGAACTTATCAGCACCTGTCCGACCAACTGGGGTCTAACCCCCCTTGATGCATTGAAATGGGCTGAGGATACGCTTCTGCCGTACTATGAGCTGGGAGATTACAAAGTACCTGAGTAGTGTTTAATACATCTTTACACATATAATTGTTTTTGGAGAAACCAATGCAGACAGAAATAAAATTTGCAGGATTTGGCGGTCAGGGAATCCTGCTCAGTGCAAAACTTTTAGCCTATGCAGCAATGAAACAGGATTTTTTCGTCGCATGGGTCCCCTCATACGGACCAGAGATGAGAGGGGGTACTGCTTATTGTACCGTTGTGATCAGTGACAAAAAGATTGGCTCACCCATCATTAAGAACCCAAGTCATCTTGTGGCAATGAACCGCCCTTCCCTGGAAAAATTTGCCAATGATGTAAAACCGGGCGGTGTTATTTTTATCAACAGTTCTCTTATTCCCACCCGGAGTGAAAGAGATGATATTACAGAACTAGTTGTCCCAGTAAACGATATTGCCATAAAAGCAGGCAGTATCAGAGCAGCTAATATAGTTGCGTTGAGTGCATTTGCTGCAAAAGCAAAAATTGTTGATTTACAACTTTTGAAAAATTGTGTTAAAGATGAGTTTGCAGCCAAAGCAAAAATTATTCCGCTGAATATGAAAGCATTTGACGAGGGTGTGAATATCGCAAATAACAGTTAAAATTAACCATACAGACCACAAGGGGGGAACATGATCAGAATAGAAATATCTCTTTTCCTTAAAAATGCACCTGGCGAACTTGCAAATTTAACTGATCGCTTAGCCGAAGCCAATATTAACATTGATGCCATCACCATCCAGGATGCATCTGCTTATGTTCAAAACCTTTTTGAAGCCAGAGGCAAGTCCTTAAAAAGACTTGCCTCTTCTGCAAGTTACAGCTCCATGAGAAGAGACTCTGCTCAATTTGCCCTGACACGGCTCATAGTTGACCAGCCTGAAAAAGCCATAGATCTTTTAAAAGAAAATGACTATCTCTTTGATTCAAAAGAAGTGGTTGCCATTGACATTACAAACAAACCCGGTGAATTTACAAAAATTACCAGAAAACTGGGTGAAGAAAAAATTAATATTAATTATGTTTACGGGTCTGTATCTGACTCAGATGGCAAATGCCTGTTTATATTCAGTCCTGAGGACGTAAAAACCGCAGTCGGAATTTTTAAAGCCGGTTATTAGCCCTTTCTTTTTAAACGATTCAAAACAAAAACAATTGCGATTGTCCAGGGATTATTATGAAAAATAACAAATCAATAACAATTAATGGAAATCAATTTTCCTTTCGCCCGGAAGATACTATTCTGGAAGTTGCACAGAGAAATGGAATTTTTATTCCGACCCTGTGCCATTTAAAGGGAACAACACCCACCGGTGCCTGCAGAGTCTGCATGGTGGAGGTGAAAGGGGCCCGTTCCCTTGTTGCATCCTGTGCCGCTCCCGCCATGGACGGGATGGATGTTCAGACAGAATCCAGCGACGTCATCCGTTCCCGTAAATTAACCATCTCTCTATTATTGTCTTCCGGACATCATGATTGTCTTCTCTGCCCGGCCACGGGAGACTGTGTCCTTCAACAGCTGGCCTATCGGTATAAAGTATCCGGGACCCAGTTCGAAGCATCCAATGCAAGGTACCCGCTGGAAAATGTTAACCCGTTTATTATCCGGGATTTCTCCAAATGTGTCCTATGCGGCAGATGTGTGCAGGCCTGCAATGACATCCAGGTTAATAATGCCATTGATTTAGGGTACAGAGGTTCTGCTGCCAAGGTGGTCACTGCAGGTGACAGGTCTTTAAAAGACTCTGACTGTGTCTTCTGCGGGGAATGTATTCAAGCCTGCCCTGTGGGTGCGCTTTATCCTAAAGATGCGCTAAACAAGCCCAGATACGGAGAGACTCAAAAAATAAGAACAACCTGTAGTTATTGTGGCGTTGGATGTCAGATGCATCTCCATGTAAAAGATAATCTTGTACAGAAAGTAACAGGCGTTGACACTGCCCCTAATAATGGCAGTCTTTGTGTAAAAGGACGATTTGGTTATGATTTTATTGCATCCAAAGACCGGCTAACAACCCCGCTGATCAGGAAAAAAGGGAAGTTCTGTGATGCATCCTGGGATGAAGCCTTAACGCTTGTTGCCAAAAAATTTACACAGATTCAAAAAAAACACGGTTCCGACAGCATAGGCGTTCTGACATCTGCCAGAATAACCAATGAAGACAATTATATCGCTCAAAAATTTACCCGTGCCATTTTGAAAACCAATAATATTGATCATTGTGCCCGACTGTGACATTCTTCTACGGTAGCCGGTCTGGCTGCCTCTTTTGGAAGCGGTTCAATGACAAATCCCATTGTTGATATTGAAAAAGCAAAAGTAATCCTTGTTATCGGATCAAATACCACAGAAAATCATCCGGTTATTTCATCGTATATTAAACGGGCTGTTAAATTCAAAGGTGCCAAACTAATTGTTATTGATCCAAGAAAAATAAAATTGACACTCTTCTCAGAAAAATGGCTCAGGCCTCTGCCCGGAACGAATGTGGCCTGGATAAACGGCTTGATTCACGTTATTATAAAAGAAAAATTATTTGATGCTGAGTTTATAAAAAAAAGAACCATTGATTTTGACAAACTTGAAAAATCCATTGAAAAATTTACACCGGATTATGTTGAATCAATTACGGGGATTAAAAAAGAAGATCTTATCGAGGTCGCAAGACTTTATGCCCAGGCTAAACCCGGAACTATCCTCTACTGCATGGGAATCACCCAGCACACATCCGGAACGGATAATGTCAAATCCCTTGCCAACCTTGCCATGCTATGTGGCAACTTAGGCATTGAAGGCGGGGGAGTGAACCCTCTAAGGGGTCAGAATAATGTACAGGGTGCCTGCGATATGGGGGGACTTCCCAATGTATTTACCGGATATCAGGCCGTAACAGATCCGAATATCAAAACCCGGATAGAAAAAACATGGAATGTCAAAGGCCTGTCCATCAAACCCGGTTTAACCGCCACAGAAATGATACCGGCTGCAGGAGAAGGTCATATCAAATCTCTCTATATTATGGGCGAAAACCCTCTTGTTTCTGATCCCGATATTACCCATGTGGAAAAATGCTTTAAGGCGCTTGATTTTCTGGTGGTTCAGGATATTTTCATAACAGAAACCGCCCAAATGGCAGATGTCATTCTACCCGCCACCTGTTTTGCGGAGAAAGAAGGGACCTTTACCAATACGGAAAGACGCGTCCAACGTGTCAGAAAAGCAGTTCATGCACCAGGAAAAGCACTGGGAGACTGGGAAATCATCTGTCGCCTATCAACCCATATGGGCGTTCCCCTGACATATCAGAACAGCCGTGAAATCATGGATGAAATTGCAATGGTCACCCCATCCTATAGAGGAATTACCTATGAACGACTTGAAACCGAAAACCTCCATTGGCCCTGTCCTGACCTGAAACATCCAGGCACACCCGTACTTCATAAAGACACCTTCCCCCATGGGAAAGGCGTTTTTCATGGAATTGACTATATCCCTTCCACTGAAAAAACAAATAAGACCTATCCCTTGTTACTGACAACCGGTCGTGTCCTCTATCACTACCATACCGGAACCATGACCATGCAAACCCAAGGGTTAAATGAAATGTCACCTGAATGTTTTATTGAAATCACACCTGAAGATGCGGGCACCTATAATATTATGGATGGTGAAATGATACAAATAACATCTAAACGGGGGTCGGTTCAGGCCATTGCAAAATTTTCACCTAAAGCTGTCAACGGAACCGTATTTATGCCGTTTCATTTTGCCAAAGCTGCGGCAAACAAATTGACCAGCACAAAGCTGGATCCTGTATCTAAAATCCCTGAACTTAAAGTCTGTGCGGTAAAACTAAACCGGATAAAGATAGATGCTTAATCTGAATACTATTTGGAGACCCAAAAAATGACCTGTTTTATAAAACCCCATCATGATGATATTACACAAACGATGTGGCAAAAAATAAATATTGTAATTGAAACGAATAAATATACATCCGGAGCCATTATAACTGTTTTAAGAGAGTGCCAGGAAATTGTCAACTACCTGCCGGTGGAACTGATAGACTATATTGCCGATGGGATGAGCCTCCCCAGAAGTGAAGTATTCGGAGTGGTTTCATTTTATTCCCTTTTTTCACTTAAACCCAAAGGAAGGCATACCATTAAAGTCTGTACCGGAACTGCCTGCTATGTCAAAGGCATTCGTGAAGTAATCAACCGAATCGAAGGCGAATTCGACCTCAAAGAAGGCGGCACAACAGAGGACAGACGATTTTCACTGGAATGTGTCCGTTGCCTTGGCGCCTGTGGACTGGCACCGGTGATGGTTGTCGGAGAAGATACCCATGGAGATATTGCTGCGGAAAATGTAATTAAATCTCTGGAAGATTACAAGTAAAAAAGGAAAATGGCATGTCAAAACTGACTTTAAATGACCTCACTAAAATAAGAAAACAAACACAAGGTATTAATACAAATCCGAATATCACACGGCTGATGATCTGCGGTGGAACCGGATGCCACGCGACAGGAAGTATTAAGGTAAAACAGGCCCTGGTTGAAGAAATTGAAAAAAAAGGACTTTCCGATACCGTAAAAATTGTCGAAACCGGCTGTAACGGATTTTGTGCGTTGGGTCCCCTTCTGGTAGTTCAACCTGAAGGGATCTTCTATGTCAAACTCAAATCAGAAGATATCCCTGAACTTATTCAAGAACAGATTATAAACAACACCCCTGTTAAACGACTCCTGTTCAAGGACCCGGCAACTAAAAAGCGGATTGCAAAACAAGATGACATTTCATTTTTTGCCCACCAGATGCCAAGAGCCCTGAGGAACAAAGGACAAATTGATCCTGAAAAAATAGATGATTATATCGCCCGAGATGGATATATTGCTATTGTCAAAGTTTTAAAGGAAATGAAGCCTGATGATATAATAAAAGAAATGACAACATCCAGTCTTCGGGGAAGAGGAGGGGCAGGATTTCCAACAGGCATGAAATGGGATTTTGCTCGAAAAAGTGAAGGGGAAACAAAATATGTTCTGTGTAATGCTGATGAAGGAGACCCGGGTGCATTTATGGATCGAAGTATTCTTGAAGCGGATCCCCATTGCGTACTGGAAGGAATGACCATTGCGGCAAAAGCAATTAATGCAAACAAAGGGTATATCTATTGCCGAACAGAATATCAGTTAGCCATCAAACGGTTAAAAATTGCCATTAAACAAGCTAAAGAATATGGCCTTCTGGGCAAAAACATATTAAACACAGGGTTTGATTTTGATATTGACATCTATCAGGGGGCAGGTGCGTTTGTTTGTGGTGAAGAAACCGCTTTGATGCGATCCATCGAAGGGAAAAGGGGGATGCCACGGCCACGGCCACCTTTCCCCGCCCATAAGGGATTATGGGAAAAACCCAGTATTTTAAATAATGTAGAGACCTTCTCCAATGTGCCTCAGATCATGATCAAGGGAGGCGACTGGTATGCAAGCGTGGGAACGGAAAAAAGCAAGGGGACAAAAGTATTCGCGCTTTCAGGGGATGTCAACAATATCGGTCTGGTTGAAGTCCCCATGGGGACAACGCTCCGATCTCTGGTCTTTGATATTGGCGGCGGAATTGCCAAAAAAAGAAAGTTCAAGGCGGTCCAGTTAGGCGGGCCGTCCGGCGGATCTGTCCCCGAACATTTGCTGGATACACCGGTCGGGTATGAAGAAATCGCTAAGATAGGGGCTATCATGGGATCTGGCGGTGCCATTGTTATGGACGACAAAACCTGTATGGTGGATATGGCAAGATTTTTCATGGATTTTATCCAGGATGAATCCTGTGGCAAATGTACCCCTTGTAGAGAAGGCACCTTAAGAATGCTTCAGATCCTGGAAAAAATATGTGAGGGGAAAGGAGAACCCAGAGATATTAAAGACCTTGAGGAACTTTCTCATGTAATTCATCAAAGCGCTTTATGTGGTCTGGGTCAGACCGCAGCCAATCCAGTCCTTTCCGCATTAAAATATTTCCGTAATGAATTTGATGCCCATGTAATTGATAAACGATGTCCGGCCAAGCGCTGTATCGCCATGCTCAAATTTGAAATCGATCCTGATCTTTGTAAAAAATGCGGACTTTGTTTTAAAAGTTGTCCGGCTGATGCCATTACCTGGAAAAAGAAAGAAGTGGCTTTAATTGACAAAGAAAAATGTATCAAATGTATGAGCTGTTTTGATAAATGCCAATTTGATGCTATTTTCTAAAATAATTAATTATATCACAGTTTTCTCTTATCTTTAAGAATCTGGTTTGAAATAACAATTCTCTGGATCTCACTTGTGCCTTCATAAATGGTAAACACCCTTGCATCCCGATAGAACCTTTCAACATTATAATCTTTGGTAAACCCATATCCGCCATGCATTTGAATGGCTCTTGCCGCAATATCATTCACCATCTCAGATGCAAACAGTTTGGCAATGGAAGCTTCCCGGGTATAAGATTCTCCTCTGTCTTTCAGGGAAGCGGCTGAAAAAATCAATTGTTTGGCCGCTTCAATCTGGGTGGCCATATCTGCAATCTGGAACCGTATGGCCTGATGTTTTGAAATAACCACGCCAAATTGTTTTCTTTTTGTTGCATATTTTACGGCCGCATCAAACGCCGCCATTGCAACACCGTATGATTGGGCAGCGATACCAATTCTACCACTGTCCAGACCGGACATGGCAATTTTAAATCCATCGCCTTCCTTGCCCAGCATATTGGTTGCTGGAACCCTGCAGTTTTCAAGGATGATATCGGTTGTATCAGATGCCCGCAATCCCATTTTATCTTCCAGACGGCCTACAATAAGGCCCGGCGTTCCCTTGGGAATAATAAAACAACTGATGCCCTTATGTCCTTTGGTCTCATCTGTTTTTACCGTTACCAGAACAACTTTTGAATGTTTACCGGATGTAATAAATCGCTTGGTTCCATTTAAAATATAATGGTCGCCATCCCTGACAGCTGTTGCCTGCTGGCTGACCGGATCAGATCCGGCATCCGGCTCTGTCAGACCAAAGGCTCCAATTATTTCACCGGAAGCAAGGGGAACTAAAAATTCTTGTTTTTGCTCCTCTGTTCCAAATTTATAAAGGCTTTCACACACAATTGAATTTTGAACTGACATAACAACTGATGTTGACGCACATGAGTAGGCAATCTCCGATAATGCCAGGACATAAGAAATTGTATCTGCAGATTCCCCCCCATATTCTTCAGGGATCATCATCCCCATTAATCCGAGTTCACCCATCTGTTGAAAATTTTCAGCAGGAAATTCCTTTGTTTTATCTCTTTCTGATGCGGTCGCTGCGATGACTTTCCGGGAAAATTCCCTGACCATATTCTGAATCATCAACTGTTCATCGGTCAGCTTGAATAACATGATTAACTCCTTTATTTCCCTGAAATGCTAAGGTACATATACCACAACAATAAGTTCTGCTTCTGTTTTACCGGTATTTCGCAAGTCATGTTTAACGCCGGAATTAAAATGGAGTGAATCCCCTTTTTTCAATTTATTGATATGATCACCGACCTGGACTTCCACCTTCCCTTTAAGGACATAAACAAACTCCTCTCCCTCGTGCTGAAACCCCACCCCACCATGACTTTTTTCGGCTTCAATCACAATTCTAAAACCCTTGAGATGTTTATTTTCAGCACTGGATGTCAATGGGGTATAGGCATAGTTATCCGTCCGCCTGGTATAGGCTTTGGATCTTTCTTCAATGGCATCATCCTGCTCTTTCAGCAAAAAACTTGAATCAATATGAAGGGTTCTTGAAATTTGCAAAAGTATTCCAACCGATGGCCTTTGATCACCTGACTCAATTTTCTTGATAAATTCTTTTGACAATCCTGTTTCATTGGCCATTGTGTCCAGACTGATTTTTTTATCCAGTCGGGTCCGCCTTATCCTTTTGCCAATAGGGGTAATTCCTTTCTTCTTAACCATTTTATCTCCCAATTAATCGATGATTTCAATCCAATTTTCTTTATCCTCAGCTTTCCCATATTGTATGTCGGTTAATGCCGTATAAAACTTCATTGAGGTTTCCCCGGGAGTCCCGTCACCTATAGAAAACCTTATCCCCATATCTTATTTCACCGACAGGAGAAACAACTGCAGCCGTTCCGGAACCGAACACTTCTTTGAGTTTTCCGTCTTCATGGGCCTTAAATACTTCATCAATACTAATTTTTCTTTCAGATATGGTCACGCCCCATTTTTTTGCCAGACTGATAATTGAATATCGAGTAATACCCGGCAGAATACTCCCTGTCAGATTGGGAGTCACCAACTCATCATCCATAAGAAAAAAAATATTCATGGCACCGACTTCTTCTATATATTTTCTTTCAATCCCATCCAGCCACAGCACCTGAGCATACCCTTCCTTCTTTGCTTTTTCAGATGCAATCAGGCTTGCAGCATAATTTCCAGCCGTCTCCTTTGACAGCTCTGACATGATCCTTTGAAACCCATATTTTCACCGGGTTTAATCCTCCAGCATAATATGCGCCAACAGAAGACAGTATAATAAAAAATTTATACGTAAAAGAGGCTCTGACGCCTAAGAACGGGTCTGTTGCAATAATTGTGGGCCTTATATACAGAGACGTTCCGATGGTTTCGGGAATCCATTTTTCTTCCAGCCGGATCAATTGTTTCATGGCATCCATGACAAAATCAATATCGAACTGCGGGATACACATTCCTTTTGCAGACCGGTTCATTCTTTCAAAATTATCTCTGGCCCTGAAAAGGCAGATCTTTTTATCCTGTCTTTTATAGGCTTTCAACCCCTCAAAAATGGCCTGGCCATAATGAAAAACCATGGCAGAAGGAGGAATAGAAAAATCAGCATAAGGTACTATTTGCGGGTCATGCCACCCCATATCCACTGAATAATCCATGACAAACATATGATCCGTAAATACCTGGCCAAAACCCAGATCAGAGTCTTTTGGTCTTGTCCTGTTCGTCTTTGCCTGGGTGACTCTAATTTCCATACTATCCTCCGTGAGTTTAATTAAAATTAACCTTGTTTGTTTAAACTAAAATAAGTGCCAAATTTTTACTTTGTCAAGATAATTTCACTCTTTATATTGACCGACTCATTTTTTTTAAGCTATTATATTAAAGTATTTATTGGCTTAAGACAAAGGAAAAAATAATGAACATGAAATATCATATTGAAACAGCGTGGAAACATTGCATCAATAACATTGTATCACTGATTATTTTAACACTTGTAGCCGCTGCTGTCAGCATTATCTCAATCGGTATCCTGGCGCCTGTCGCATTTGCAGGGTATACTTCTTCTCTTTTTCAATTATTAAAATACAACCGGGAACCCAAAGCCCAGGATGTTTTTTCACAACTTAAATTATTTATACCCCTGTTTATATTCGGTCTTATCGTCTTTATTATCACTATCATCGGATTTACCCTGTTTGTTATACCCGGTATTTTGTTCACCGTTATTATGGGTTACACATGCCTCTATATGATCCCGATAATGGTGGACAAACAATATGGACTTTTGGACGCCATCAAAAAAAGTATCTCCATGGTGACAAGTTCTCATCTTTCCGACCATATCATCGTCTTTATTGTTTTTGTTGCACTCACCACCGTTGGCGGATCATCATTTATTGGCTTTTTATTCCTTCAACCTTTTGCGACATTGTTCCTTTTGTCTGTCTATGAAAATATAAAATAGACAAAACCGATATGATTGTCTACTGAAGAGTTGCATAATATTGATTTTTATGGTTTATCAAAGTCATGAAAAAAAAATTTTATTCTTCAAAAAGACCCTATAAAAAATCAGCGCCCCGGCCGGACAGAAAACCAATGAAACCGGGGTCTGACAAATCTTTACGATCTGTATTTAAAAAAATAGGGACCCCGGATCAACATCAGTTTACACCTGACCCGTTTCAACTTCAGGCACTTGAAGCAATAGCACAATCTGACTGCCTTGTCACAGCCCCCACAGGCAGCGGGAAAACATGGATCGCCGAGCAGGCTGCCCGGAAAATAATGCAACAGAACGGAAAGGTCTGGTACGCCACCCCTTTAAAGGCGTTGACCAATTCCATTCATGTGCAGTTTTCAACACTTTTCGGTAAAGAAAATGTTGGTATTCTCACCGGGGATATTAAGGAAAACACGGATGCCGCAATTGTTATCGGTACCACGGAGATCTTACGGAACCAGCTTTATGATGCCATGTACACCGGTGAAAATCTAACCTTTGATCTGATTATTCTGGATGAAGCCCACTTTCTTGGAGATGAGCAACGAGGCGTGGTCTGGGAAGAAATCATGATTTATCTGCCGGTTCGCATCCCTTTGCTATTACTGTCAGCAACCATTAAAAAATGCCATGTCATAGAAGAACAGAATCGCCCAGTCCCCCTTTTCCCCCTTTTTTTGCACCCTTCCGGCACCCTGTTCCCTTTGATGCAAAAAGAAATCGAAGGCCAAAAACAAATCCTCCATAAAAAAGTATTTAAATTTGATCATACTAAAAAAAGACCCGGAATAGTATTTGGCGGGAAGCTTCCTCCATTTGGAGACATCCTCCGCGTTCTGAATAGATATCATCTGCTACCGGCCATCTTTTTTCTAAAATCAAGAGCTGAATGTGATCAAGCCATAAAACTTTGTGGTGCAGACTTGTTATCCAGAAATCCGAAAAAAAAAGAGGCTTTATTTAACAAAATCAATGAGCTGACCTCAGGCAATCCGCATCTTTCAAACCACAACCAGCGCAAATACCTGGAACA
>JAFCZY010000287.1 GCA_019314105.1 Deltaproteobacteria bacterium | reverse complement strand
TTCGCTTTGAAGCGGTATCAAAACAGCATCCGAAGCGGTAAATGCATTCAATGTCAACAAGCTTAACGCTGGGGGACAATCAAGGATAATATAATCATACCTTTCTTTTATCGGATCCAGAAGACCTTTAAGCTTTTTTTCTCTGTCCGTTACAGGCACCATATCTATCTCAAATCCAATGAGATTAATATCAGCCGGAATCATCATTAATTTAGGCAGCATTGTGGGATAAATGATATCATCAATTCCTGCCTCACCAATAAGCCCCTGATAGAGAGAATATTCCAGGGAGGGTTTCTCAATTCCCATGCCTGTTGTTGCATTTGCCTGGGAATCACAATCAACCAGCAATACTTTCTCCCCAATTTTAGCAAGAGCTGCTGAAAGATTGATGGAGGTCGTTGTTTTACCAACGCCCCCCTTCTGATTCGCTATACTGATAACTTGAGTCATATAAAATTAAAACAACATAAATTACATGGCGGATTCCGGATGGAATACATACACTTCTTTTAAGTCATCACCCAGATATTCTCTTTCATTGGGACCCAGTATGCCCAGAGAAAGGTTTAAGAGTGTCCAAAGATGAACGGTTTCCCATGCATGATCATTAACATCGGCCATATCATGCACCTGGGCATGACAATTATGACAGGGTGTAATACAATAGTCTGCTTGGGTTGCAAGAATCTGATTGGCTTTGGTCTGACCATACGCCCGTCTTTGTTCCTGGAAACCGGACTGGAGGAAGCCTCCACCACCGCCACAACAGAAATTATTGGATTTATTGGGCGTCATATCAATAAAATTTTCTTCGCCCACAACTTTTTTGACAACATACCGCATCTCATCTGCAACCGGGTCTCCAAAAGATTTTCTGACTAGCTGACAAGGATCCTGAAGTGTAAACTTGATTTTTCTATCCTTATTCCAATCGGAAGACGGCTTCAACTTACCTTCTCTGATCCATTGGGCATAGAGTTGAATAATACTTTTGATTTCAAAATTATGAGAGATATTGAATTTTTTCAGTCCTGCCAAGACTGCAAAGAGTTCGTGCCCTCATTCAGTGTTGAGCCAGACTTTACAGCCCAGATCCTCCACAGCTTTTGCCTTTGTCCTGACAATTTTTTCCCAGGATTCATCCTCGGCCATGAACATGCAATAGTTTTCTGCTGCCCATCCCTTTGTCCCATAGGTCCAATCTGCGCCTGAAAGATGCAATATCTTCCATAAGGGGACCATTTCATCCGGTTCGGTGACAGGCTCTCTTGAGTTCTGATTTAAAAAATAATAAGCCCCTTCCCTGTTTACATCTGCTTTCATCTCTGCAAACTCAGGCTGTGATTCCTGGTACTCTTCAAGCACATCTTCCACAACAAACTGAAAATCTTCTTCATTGGCACCCATGGCTGAGCAGGTATCATTTCTCAATGCCATATCGCAGGAGCCTCTGATCCCTTTTGGTCTTTCATCTCTGGGCCACTCCGCTCTTGCATTAAAAACAAGCTGAGGAATATTAATTTCCATGGGACAGACATAAATACATCTCATACACATGGTACACATCCACACCCAGTTTGTCGTCAAAACTTCTTCATCCATTCCAAGAGCTGCCATTCTCAGGAACTTTCTTGGATCCATGCCTTCAAGACCGGTTGCAGGACAGCCTGATGCACATGCACCACAGGTCAGGCATGCATTCAGGTTCCCCCCCTCGGGCAGAAGTTTCATCACCTTGTCTTTAAAAGCACTCTTTCTTGCGGCACCAATTTTAATAGCAACATCTCCCATGCTATCATTCCCCCTATTCATTCAAATTTAAAGTATTTTCTTTGCCTTAACATGTTCCTTGCTAATTTTTTGGAACAATGTTCTTTGTCTCTTATTCCATCATTCATGTCAACCCTATTTTAAACCCCAAATTCAGAATTTGACATTTTTGAACTTTACGTTACTATTCAAAGGCTATGAATAAACATAAAAAAATACAGACAAGGCGTTTGCACAGACCTTCTCATATAACCTTTAACCCTGATCTGCCCATCACTCATAAAAAAAATGAGATCATTTGGGCCATCAAAAAAAACTCAGTGGTCATTATATCAGGAGAAACCGGATCCGGAAAAACCACTCAAATTCCAAAATTCTGCCTTGAGGCAGGACAGGGAACAAAGGCAATGATCGGCTGTACTCAGCCAAGACGCATTGCAGCCATCACTGTTGCCCGGAGAATTGCCGAGGAACTCAATGAAAATATGGGTCAATCCGTCGGGTATAAAATCAGATTTAATGATAAGACCACCCCCCGAACCTGTATAAAAATGATGACCGACGGCATCCTGCTGGCTGAAACCCAGACCGACAGGTTTCTGAATGCCTATGATACCATTATTGTGGATGAAGCCCATGAACGAAGCCTGAATATCGACTTTACTCTGGGCATTTTAAGAGACCTGGTTAAAAAAAGAAAAGACCTTAAACTGATTATCACGTCTGCCACCATTGACACCCAAAAATTTTCAAAGGCCTTTGACAATGCGCCCATCATTGAGGTGTCCGGACGGATGTATCCGGTTGAAACCCGGTATATGCCTTTCTTAAATAAAGAAGACGAAAAACAGACCATTGAGGATCAGGGGTATGTTGAAGCCGCCGCCGATGCTGTAAACTTTCTACTTTCCCAATCCGGATCAGGTGATATTCTGGTATTTATGCCCACAGAACAGGATATCGGAGAAACCATGGAGCTGATCCGGGGCAAACAGCATCCAGGCGTTACCGTTCTGCCTCTTTTTGCCAGACTTTCAGCAAAAGAACAGTCTAAAATTTTTTCACGGCAGGTGGGAAAAAAAATTATTGTCTCCACCAATGTGGCCGAAACCTCCCTGACCATACCCGGAATTAAATATGTAGTGGATACAGGACTGGCAAGAATTCCCAGTTATTCTCCCCGGACAAGGACGACGGCACTCCCTGTCACGCCTATCTCTCAGTCTTCCGCCAACCAGAGAATGGGACGATGCGGCCGGGTTGAAAACGGGGTTTGTGTCCGGCTGTTTGATGAAGATGATTTTAACTCAAGACCTTTTTTTACTTCTCCTGAAATCTTAAGAAGCAATCTTGCCGAAGTCATACTGCGAATGATATCCCTGAATCTTGGGGATGTCTCAACCTTTCCATTTATCGATGCACCTGCCCCTAAAAGCATCAAAGACGGATTTGATACCCTGATTGAATTAGGTGCCATCAAAGAGAAGAAAAGCAAAAACAGGCC
>JAFCZY010000286.1 GCA_019314105.1 Deltaproteobacteria bacterium | reverse complement strand
TGGATCGTTCCAATACCTTTCGGACCACATGGTCTCCCATGGCTTCTGCCAAAAGGCCCTGTTGTTCACACCCCATAACGATCAAGTTGCAGTCTTCTTCTTTAACAGTTGATACAATTTCATCTGCAATGGAAGTGCTTTCAGACACCAGAATTTTTGAAATCAGGGAATTATTTTCAGCGGCTTCTTTATTCTGTTCAGCACCTTCAAAAAAACCTGTTTCATATCGGTGGAAAGATCAGATGCAAAAAGGATATTTTTTGTCGGTTGAACCATTTTTATTACTCCTATTTTTTTATATCTTCATCTTAATTTTATAGAAAGGGTATTTGAGATTTTGGGTATCACGGTATTCAGAAAGGCATCAATCTCCTCAGGATACAGTAAAAGCCCCGATCCTCTCTTTTTTTTTTACAATTTTTGAATGGGGGCAGCCCAGGTTCCAGTTTATTTTTTTTAGTCCCATTTCATAAAGATGATCAGCAAGAAATATGAAGTCTCCGGCAACATTTCCAAGGATTTGAGGGGTTACAAAAAGGTTTTTATTATTTGCAGGATCCACATCTTTTATTCTGGAGGGTTTTAATCGCCTCTGACCCATGGTTGAAATAAACGGGGCAACCGCCTCGTCCACGCCTGAGAAATGATCTGAAAATACATTTCGATACGTCACATCGGTAAACCCTTGAAGAGGGGCAAGTATTATTGTGATATTATCTTTTTTCATAAGCGGCTATTTATTTTAAATAATTTATTATCTCAACTTTCGGAGGAGTAAACTCATCTCCATTCCCCCTCCAGTTGGGGCGTTTGGTTATTATAAAAGCCAAAATATGCAATTGCTTTCCCCATTATCAGGTCGAGAAGGTAATTTATCACCTTCTCAGACAAATTGTTGGCCTTATGAAGCGTGGCCATGACAAGTTGCATTATTCGCTTCAGGGCATCAAGGAATGTTATATTAGCCAACTCATCATTGCAAGCTCTGAATAAGTCTCCAAAAGACCGTTGGTCAATGCTTTCTCTTTGGAACAGGCTCAATATATTGTATCTGACCATTACCAGGGAAGTGTGTCCGATTAAACCGTCATAGTTCCGAATTTGGATTTCTTTAACCAGTTTCAGGTGTTGCTTGCACATTTTGAAAAAGACTTCTATGTCCCATCGTTTGCCGTACAGCCTTATTATTTCTTCATCAGATATGAAAATATCTGTTGATAAAAGGGCAAGCCAGCCCCGCTTTTTGTCACAGGGAACAAAAATGATTTTTGCTTTGTTCCCGTCAGTTAATGTAACAAGGACACGGGCCTTAATTTTGGCCTTTCCTCTTTTTTTCTTCAACTTGGCATAAAGATCTTTTAATCGGAGTTTTTTCCCGTTGTACTCATAAAGCCATTTGGGGTGGTCCTTAAGCATGCAGATAATATGGATATGCTGACGAAGGGTTGAGATTACTGAGGGCATTGAAAACCAGCTGTCCATTACAAGGTACTTGGCCCGGATGCCCATTTTAATGGCTCTTTTGACCATCGGTTCCAGCAGCAGTGTGGATTTTGTTATCGCCTCTTTGCGCCGTTGATAGCCACAGGTTCGTTTATCAATACCGGGGTTAATTTCATTGTAGCGATGCTTTTCTTTTGTTGATGACAACAGGGCAAAATCGATTCCGAGAAAACTGTTCCCATCTGACCAGCCAAGAGTCAGCAGTCGGAACCCTTTTAGATATTTGTGGGTCGTATGATCAAATACACGGGAAAGAAGCTCCACTTTTTTGGAACGGCTTCTGTCGTATGTCGAATCATCAAAAATCAGAACTTCTTCGGAAGAATCATCCAACAATTTTTTGATGATAAGATAAATCCGACTACTGATAAAAATTGTGAAACGCCTCCAGTTGTATGTGGGTGAATTTAAAAAGTTATATACAGCATCTTTTCCGATAGTCACTTTTTTGTTTCGTACCACACCTTCAAAAAAGTTTTTGCCAATGAATGCCAGATTGAAAATAATGGTAAACAGCTCCAAAGGAGAAGCTCCTTTGGTTTTTACTATGCCTGATTTGTTGAGCATTTTTCCAATTTTTAATCTGGAAAAGTAATTACCAAAAATTCCAAGCTTTTCAATTTGATTTTGTTCTTCTATCAGGGTACTATTCATTTTGACGAGTTTCCTATCTTTGATTTGTTTTTTTTTGTCGAATAATACATATCATAGATAGCGATTCTCGTCAATATTTTTAGTTATTTCAATTGGTTAAACTATATTTATTTTTAAAAAATAACTCCGAAAGTTGAGTTATTATTATAAAAACAAGAAAAACTTTGACAAACATTATGGTGATAAATTATACAATCAAAGGCTTTGGTCTTAGCTTATATATAACATTAAAATAGATTGCAAGGAGTGTTTCAAAGGTATGAAAGAGCTTTTCAAAGAGGTTATCCGGATAAATATGATGGAAGAAACCCCGGACAAGGAGGATTGCGCCAGAAAATTATTTACCCGGTTAAATGCTATGGAACTGCCTGAATATTTTAATTGGGCCGCTGACATATTTGAAGATCTTCATATCCGTCAGAATCCTGATAAAAAAGCGTTGATCTGGACCGATATCGATACCTTGGAGACCAAAACGTATTCTTACAGAGTCTTATCACAAAAGGCAAACCAGCTGATAAATTTTTTTTTAAAATCAGGCATCGGAAAAGGGGATAACCTTTATATGATGAGTCCTGTCTTACCAGAAAGCTGGTTTGCAGGACTTGCCTGTATCAAGGCGGGAATCGTCAATGTCCCGACAGCAACGACAATGAGTCAGAGAGAGTTGGAATTCAGGTTTGAAACCTATCCTCCCAAGGCTATTGTGGCAGATGAAGCGTCTGCATGCCTGATTGATAAAGCGCTTGAAGAAATAGAGATGGAACCAACACTTAAACTGGTTTTGGGACAAAAAAAGGGCTGGGTATCATTTGGAACAATTGAAAATGAATCCCTTGAAGCCCGGGCCGCAAAGACAAGATCCGACGATATTCTGTTCTGCTTTTTCACTTCGGGAACAACCGGTCTTCCTAAAAGGGTCGGACACACAGCCATATCATACCCGGTGGGTCATTTGTCAACCACTATAATGCTGGGGTTAAGGCCGGATGATGTCCATCACAACCTGAGTGCACCCGGATGGGCAAAATGGGCATGGTCCAGTTTTTTTTCCCCTTTTAATGTTGGTGCTACCACAATTGGGTTTAAATTTTCATTTCTGGATGGAGAACAATATCTTGATGCT
>JAFCZY010000285.1 GCA_019314105.1 Deltaproteobacteria bacterium | reverse complement strand
AAGATCCGGTTATTATGGATGTAAACATTCATATGATTTTAAATCGTATGATCGTTTTTTTAATGACGCCTCTGATTGAAAAAAACATAGAGGTCATTACCGACTTTCAGGAAGGGTTGCCGTCTGTCAGAAGCGACGTTGCAGCACTGCGGCAGGTTTTTTTGAATCTTTTATTAAACGCTTCTGCCGTTGCCGGTGCAAACAGCTCAATATGGATATCCACATTCATGAAGGAAAACAGTGTGACGATTTCAGTCTCAGATGACGGATCGGGATTGGGGAATGCGGATATGGAACAAATTTTTAACCCGCAGCATTTGACGAAGCGGGGGGATTGGGGATTTGGACTGGCCATCAGCCGGGTCATTATGGAAAGAATAGGCGGAACGATATCCGTTAGAAACGGGGAAGAACATGGTTTGGTATTTGAAATTCGGGTGCCGGAGGAATTTATAGGGAAGTCTTTAGATTCAGAACTCGTGATTTCGGATTGATAATGCTGACGCGGGAAAACATCAAGCAGGCCATAGAAGCCATTGGTAAAAGGAAACCTGAAATTGCCTATACCTTGCATACCATGCTGGGGAAGGGGAGTATCAGACTTTTGCCGTCATCAGAATCCCGGGATGGGAAAAGACTGTATTTTCTTTTTGGCGAAAAGAAACCCTTTGTCAACAAATATCAGTTTTTCACCAGTGGCACCCCCTGCCTCGAGCAGGTGCTGCTGATTCAATACGGAGAGCTGGCACAGACACGTGAGTTGTTTCATCGAGATCCTTTTGCAAACCCTGGGAAACAGGCTTCAAAAACCGATATTGCAGGCCTGTCCCTAATGCTCAATTATGAGATAGATTTGGCTGCGGACCTGTTAAAAAAACAGATCGCCTTGATTCTTCAAAAAAATAGCAGGGTCAATGAAAGTCCTTTGGTCAAGGCGTTGAGACAAAGACTCAAAAAGCTTGCAGACATAAGAAATAGCAGTATTGCCCCGAGCAATTTAATAGATTCTGAGGAGGATCCCCGAATCCTTTTCCAGGGAGTGATAAACGATTATACCGGTGCTTTTTTTATACGGTTTCCATTTTCCCGGGAAAGCCTTATGCAGGCTGCCCGCTTTAATCTGGAGTTTTTTCACATTCGATTTTTATTAAAATGCCTGGTTTCCGGAACAGACAATTTGCTGTTTGCCTGTATTGCAAAAGGAGAATTACAGGGATTGATTTTTCTGGAGATAATAAGAAAGTTTTTTTATCGGGGATTTGAAGTAAAATATGTTGCCACCCGCGGCGGATCAGGTTCCCAATATAATCTTCGCCCTGTCAGAGGGGCCGGGACTTTTATAATGGCAGGGGTATGGGCGCTCTGGAAAAGCAATTTCCCCGAGGTAAAAGAGATTTTTTTGGATTCGGAAATCGAAGCGGAAAAGTTTTACACCTCCATTGGATTTCATACCAGGGGACTGTGCAGGTACATACTTAAATCTCCCGAGGGAAGGCTTCTGACCTCTATTGCGCTAATGGCAGCATTTTCAAAAAAGACACACCCTTCGATCACAAGTCATCTATGCAAAAGAATTCCCGGGCAGATAAGACGTCTTAACCGTAGGAAAAATATAAACGGACAGCACAAGACTGCCCTGGCGTTCATGAAGCACAAGACTGCCCTGGCGTTCATGAAAATTATGCTTCATCCTGCCGGCTCCGATCTTCTGGCCAGAACAACGGTGCAGGCACTCTTGAAAAATAGAAGCCGTATCCCTGAAGGAGAGGCGCTGCTTACTCTTGCAAAAGCCTTTGGCCGTACCGGAACGGCGCCGGGGCAAAAATTGCCCTTCCTTCCGGTTGCGGTTGTCATCGATAAGAGATACCGGAATCATCTCATGGGGGTTACACATCTTGAAAATTACAGGCGTATAGAAGCGATAAAGAATGTATTAAAAAATAAACGCCTGGATAGAAAATGGTTCAGGATTGTACCTCGCCTTGCTGAAAAGAATGAACTGACATGGGTACACACGCGTGAGTATGTTGATAAAGTGGAGAAAACTGCCGGGAAAAGTCTTTCTTCCTTTGATTTTGACACCCAGACAACAGAAGAATCATGGTCAACCGCCAGACTGGCGGCAGGCGGCGTTTTTTCTCTGCTTGACGGGATAATGTCAGGCAGGTCATCCAGAGGCTTTGCATTCATAAGGCCTCCGGGCCATCATGCCGGACCCTCGAAAGGCATGGGGTTTTGTATTTTTAATAACATCGCGCTGGGTGCAATGTATCTGAAGCACAGATACAACGTTTCAAAACTGATGATTATCGATATTGATGCGCATCACGGTAATGGCACACAGGAAGTGTTTTATGATACCGATGAAGTCCTTTTTGTCTCCATTCACGAGTCAGGCTCTTTCCCCGGAACAGGGCGGGTTGAAGAGACGGGAAAAGGAAAGGGCGAAGGGTTTACCATCAATATTCCCCTGGAAAAAGGCAGTTGGGCAAGGGATATTGGAAGAGCGCTTTATTTTGTTGCAGGGCCTGTTGCACAGGAGTATGCGCCTGAAATAATTCTCGTCTCTTTCGGTTTTGACCTTTACATCCATGACCGCCTGGCAGGTATGAAAGTGACGCCAGGCGGGTACGCTCTTATAACCGCACTTCTTCTTGAAATAGCGGAGCATTCTACAGGAGGGAAAATGATTTTTGTCATGGAAGGGGGATACAGTATAGAGGGTATCCGGGAATGCGGCCTTACTGTCATGAAAGAAATCTGCAATGTGCGGGGAGTAAGTCAAAATAAAATAGACCGTGTCCGTAAAAGCGACCTCAGCCGTCTATCAAGCCTCAAGAAGGTCATTAAAACCCATAAAAAATACTGGGAAGTACTTTAACTAAACTGCCCGAACTGTCATATAGTGATTTCCACCCCTGTCTCCTGCCCGACGACATTCAGCATAAAGCCTTATTTTTTTATTTTTACGGCATCGGAACAACCATTTAAATTTCAGTAAGTTATCAGAATATCGGATGAATAAACGGCTTTGGCACATTTGTTGATAGTCTATTTAAGCAAGTGCAGTTATTTGGCAAAAATAGTGCGTACAGGAGGGCGACATGAATCAAATTCTTGAAAGCAGTAAGAAGACACAGTATTCCCGTCTCTTTCGCAGGTTCATTCTCCTCACCATGATTTGCTCCCTTGCTCCCCTGCTTCTTGCCGGATGGGCGATCAATATTCATTATTCAAGGTTTGCCAAGGAACGGATGGAAAAAATGCTTCGGACACGGGTTGAGTATCACAGGAAAATCATAGAATTTTTTCTGAAGGAAAACAGAACCAGACTTGACTTTATCACTCAAACACATTCAATAGACTTTCTGACAAAAAAGGATCGCCTCAGCCATATTTTTAAGACGATCAACCGGGATTCATGGATCCTGACCGATATCGGCATTATTGATGAAAACGGGGATCACATTGCTTATGTAGGCCCCTATGACCTTATGGACAAAAATTATTTCAACACATTCTGGTTCAAAGAAGTTATGGAAAAGGGAAGCTATACCAGTGACATGTTTATGGGCTTCAGGAAAGAACCCCATTTTGTAATGGCAGTGATAAAGAATGAAAATGGACATCGCTGGATATTGAGAGCCACGATTAACACGGAGTGGTTCCGTTCTTTAGTGGAAGATGTAAGGATCGGTAAGACAGGAGAAGTATACATTCTAAACAAAAAAGGGATCTATCAGACCAGCCCTGGTTCAGACGGAGAGATTATGACACTGGCGTCAGGATTTGAAGGCGAAATTCATGATGGTGTAAAATTCAGGTTTCTTGAAACAGGTGTCGGGGATTCACAGACAAGAAAAATTGTCTGTGAAACATGGCTGAGAGATCCAAAATGGCTCCTGGTGGTGAGGATTAATGAAACCGAGCTCTTTGAAGAGGTCCGCCACGCCAACAGGGCTGCCTTGATATCACTCCATCTTAGCGCATTGATTATTTTTATTGTTACCGTATTCATAACCCGTCACATGGTTTCAGTTATCAAAAAAAGAGATGGCGAGGTAGAACGGATGAACCGGCAGCTCATGCAGACCGGAAAGCTGGCATCCATAGGAGAACTTTCCGCAGGGGTCGCGCACGAGATAAACAATCCGCTTGCTATTATTACAACCGAACGTCAGCTTCTTCAGGATGCGGAAAAAAGAACGCCCATAACAGACGAAATTTTTGGAAAACAATTTGCAGAGTCACTTAACCAGATAGATACACAGGTCCTCCGGTGTAAACATATTACAAGAAACCTTATGAAGTTCGCACGCAGGACCAAGTCCGTCATTGAGACAGTGGACGTAAATGTATTCATAAGGGAAGTGATCGAGCTCATGGAGAGGGAAGCCAAATCGGATGGCATAAGCTTCAAATCCATACTGGACGATAAGCTTAAGCCCATTTTGTCGGATCCGTCACAGCTTCAGCAGGTAGTATTGAATATTATCAACAATGCAATAGCGGCTCATGAAGATAAGGGCTACGGCATGATAACCATAGCCACCTGTCTTTCAAAGGACAAAACCGGAATAGTTATCACTGTGGAGGATACGGGGTGCGGAATAACAGATGAAGATATTGAGAAAATTTTTGATCCGTTTTTTACCACAAAATCTCCGGGGAAAGGCACAGGCTTAGGTCTTTCCATCTGTTACAGCATAGTAAAACAGCTTGGTGGTAACATTGACGTTGAAAGTGATGTTGAAAAAGGAACGCTCTTCACTCTGATATTTCCATTCAAACCGCCCGAGGCTCTTTTGAATCATGGATGAGATTGATTATATAGGAAGGGAGTATTAGATTGATTATATAGGAAGGGAGTATTAACAACCATTAACGGTTTATATAGGAGGATAAATTATGATAGGAAGTAAAATTTTACTTGTGGACGATGAAGAAATATTTTGTGACAATATGGCTAAATTGCTTCAAAACAGGCAATACAAGGTCACCGCCGTTTACAACGGGGAAAGCGCCATAAGGGAGCTCGAAAAGGATAATTTTGATGTTGTTGTCCTTGATCTGAAAATGCCGGGGATGAATGGTATCAATACCTTAAAGGAGATAAAAAAGCTGGGTCTTTTTACAGAAACGCTTCTTCTTACGGGACATGGTTCGGTTGATGCTGCCATAGAAGCAATCCGTCTGGGCGCATACGATTTTCTTACAAAGCCCTGTGAAATTGATGAACTTGTTGAAAAAATTGAAGGAGCCTGGAGGAAAAAGGATGGTGCCTGGAAAAAGGATTTGGAAGAAAAACTTAAAAAAGTTGTAGAGTCGCCCTCGGATGTCTTCAAGTTGTTCGATTGACTTGTATGGCATAAAATGAGGGTCCCAAACCGAGCCGTCTCTATCCTCTGCCAGGGGGCGGCCCGGTTTTTAAGCTTTTGAGGAATGGTTGCCATAAAACGGGAATTGAATTTGAAACTATTAGAAAAATTAAAAATAAAAGTAAAAAATCTTAAAAAAGAAATTACTGCACTTTATTATGCATATCAACATCCAAAGACTAGTGTATTACCCAAAATTATTATTTTGTTTACTTTAGGATATGCGTTAAGCCCAATTGATCTTATCCCGGATTTTATTCCGATTTTAGGTTATTTGGATGACCTTTTAATTCTTCCTGTATTAATAACGCTTTCAATTAAATTAATTCCACAAGAAATTATGGAAGAATCAAAGGAAAAAGCGGAAAATCAACCGTTACAGCTAAAAAAAATTGGATTTTTGCTTTAGTATTTATACTAATATGGATAGCGCTGTTTATGTTCTTGATTTATAATTGTATCTCTATCTTTTTAAAATA
>JAFCZY010000284.1 GCA_019314105.1 Deltaproteobacteria bacterium | reverse complement strand
TGGAAAAATTTGCAACTGAGTTGCCGGCAAAATCTAAGCCTCGGTTGCGGGCAATCGTGCTTTGAAGACTTAAGATTTGTGTGGTTCTTTGCTTTACAAATATCCGAGGGTGTTTAATACTACCGTTAAAATCCGACAAGATCAGGCAAGTTGAGTGAAAATCATAACTTCAATCATATTTTCAATAAAATCTTATAAAAAAGTGAGGTTCCCGGATCAAAAAACAAAGAAAAATATTGAAGAAATCATCAATTGGCAACAGGCCGACGTTGAGTCAGGATTCGACTCTTAAAACTGGTAACCGTGGAAAATCTAAGAAAAAAGTCACTCTCTCTGAATTAGAGACAAGATGGACTGTGGGACATAATGAGGTTGTAGCTTTATGGCAATGGCCGGATCTTTAGATGACCGATATTTTGCAAACAGCATGGATATTTTGACAATGAACGCAAAAGCCCTGTACAAAAGCAGGGAAATTGCAGCAATCTGGGCAAGGGTATCAGCTCTTTCCTTATTATATACAATAGGCTTTTCAATTATTTTTAAATCTTCTTTTATAACACTGTTCACCCTCTCTGAAGCAGAACGACATCGTTGGAGCATTTTAAACCGTTTAGTTCCCCGGGGTATTTCATTGATAAGCCTTGGATTATTCTTAATGTATGTGTGTTTAGAAAAGCCAGTTAAATTTTTTATATATGCACATGAACCAATATCATAGCCTTCTTGGATATTTTTAATGCCGGTAGCTTTTAAATCAAGACATTGCTTGAAACAGCAAAAAGTGTGACGTTGATGTTTGCTGTCAAATCCATTGGGCCTTGTGGGGATACCACAGGGGGCAAAAGGCCATCCGTTCTGGTCGTATCCCCGGTTCCTGAGAGCCTCGCTGGTAAGTTTTTCATTTCGTTTATTATAATCAATGATGGGAATAGATCCATTCTTCCTTAAACAGGTATAGTTTTTAATGATATCATATTTGGCATCAGCAATATCAATTTTTGTAACACTGCCATGGTGGGCTTTAATCTGTTCTGTATTGGTGATGATTTTTTTACCCTCTTCACCATTACCAGAGATATTGGTTGCTGCTACAGGCAGCTCAAGTTTAAGATCAAGCTCAACAGAGGTTGAAAGCACAAGGTTA
The DNA here is from genome assembly GCA_019314105.1 of Deltaproteobacteria bacterium. Lineage (GTDB taxonomy): Bacteria > Desulfobacterota > Desulfobacteria > Desulfobacterales > Desulfobacteraceae > Desulfobacula. The sequence continues at coordinate 2,141 of JAFCZY010000284.1, read as the reverse complement.
TATCCAAATATTTTTTGCTTTCTGTTAGCATTCTGTGGATCACGTCGAACACCTATTCTGGCATCAGTGTCCTTGGGGATTTTAGGACAGCAAAACTTGGCATGCCCCTCACAAAGATCAACTTCAAAGAGGTTTGAACGTATGACATTGATAAATATTCCATGTTTATCAAGTTCTTCTTTGACACCAAACAGCAGGGCGGTATTGATTTGATTTTGAGACAGGTTCCCATCAGCATATCCAAGCTTCATGGAAAGTACTTCCACTTTGGGAGGCTTCTTCAAGATTTTTTCAGGGATAAAAGGGCATTCCCATTTGATCCTGAATGCTTTTTCAAGATTGACTTTATTAAGATTATTCAGCCGGTACATGATCTGTCTTTTCACCCGGAACACAATATCATGGACATCAATGCATGAGCATTTGTCAGAAAACCAGGTGCATCCTTTATATCTTGCTCGGGTCGGAAACAAAGTCCCATCATGAGCAATAATTTTAAATGTAATCATTTGAAGCTGGTAAAAGATATCAACAAGAATATGAAAAATTTCATTGTACAGCTCGACACCAAGTCTGGCTTTAAAATTAGAAAAGGTTCCCTTGGTGGGGATGGAGTTACAAATGCCTGCATATCTGCGATAAGCCCGTCCTCGATCCTTATCTCGGAGGACTTCAAGGAATTTATCCATATTTTGATGCCGGTCAATATACCGAAACAGCTCAAGCAGAAAAATACTGACAGGATCATAGGCAGGCGGACTTTTAATGCTGTAACACGAAGCAGTCAAGGATCTGACAAAGGAAAAATCAATAAGAGAGGTAATCATTTTTGTAAACCCGCCCTGGATGTCACCATTGGGTAGAATTTTGACAAACTGTTTTTTGAATCTGTAATTTGAAAGAAGGACAAGACAAGGGAAAAGAACATCATTGGTCATTGAGAGTTTAACATTTATTTTATTGAGTTTTTTACTGATATTGCTGATATTAAATTTATCAAGCGGTGTCATTCCTCAACAACCTTTTAAAATTTTTATTAAGAGGATAAAGGTAAACATCCTTTATTCTGCCATGCTTCAAATGTTTATGACCCTTTTTAGACGTCCCTTTTGTCTCTCCGACATGTATCCAGTTGGAAGCCTTGTAACAGGTTCCTTTAAACCGGTCCTGCTCAACAAATGTCTCAAGCATATACAAAGGATAGTTATAAACTTTGAGCCAGTCAGAAGAGATCCTTTTTATATTTATGGCCATAATCTTGGAAGCAAGACATTTTACAGTCACCCAGGGCAGTATAAGATAGCGAGTGTTATTGGCTATAAAATGAAGGTTTTTATTTTTAATACTCTTAGACCATCCCATAAATTTTTCTCTGGACTGAACAGCCCAGGCAGCAGAACCCCATCCGATACAGGCAACAGGTTTGTCTCCGGAAAAAGCTATATATTTAAGATGATTGCCAACAATCTGGTAATATTCAAGATAATGAAATTGATCCACAAGACTGTTATAAAGTGGTTCCCTGTCAGTATGTCTGACCATTTCGATTCGGATAGGTTCAAGTTTGGAAAGGTTACAGTTGATTGGTGTTTGATCAATAGCAAGTTTTGGTACGTCTCTTTTGATACCGTTTGTGCTGGCTTGACGGGGTGGAGGATAATCAAGAAGGCCTTTTCGGTGCAAAGTCAGAAGGACTTCTCGGCAGGCCATGTCTTTAGGTCGTCCATTGGATTGTACCCAGTTCCATTTTTCGCATAAAATTTTTGAAATTTGAGTTCTACTTTGATTCCAATTTTCATAAACGACAGATTGAATAAATTGTAAATCTTTAGCAGCTATTTTTCTTTTTCTAATGATTAAAGCTTCCATACAAAATGCTATAACAAATAATATGACCAGACGCCAGCAAAAAATTTAAAATAGTTAAAAAAAAGATTTGGATCGGAAGGAGAATATCAAATGCGAAGAAAAAAATGGGTTGAAATGAAATTTTGTGGGTTGAAAATTGTTGATTTTATGCTGCTTTCGCAGTACTAAACACCCTCACTTCTGCTTTATCCAAGAGTGCAACTCCTTTGATTTTTTTAAAATTTCATTACAGCGGTTCTCTGTCAGGCTTGCCAATAATTGTTCTTTATGGG
>JAFCZY010000283.1 GCA_019314105.1 Deltaproteobacteria bacterium | reverse complement strand
GTCGTATCTATCGCCATTGATACTGCCAAATGTATCCGGTGTGGGCAATGTCTGGCCGTCTGTCCCATGGATTGTATCAGTGTGACAAAAACGGAACTCATAGAAATTGATACTTAGTTTACTGGAGGAATGATGCCTTTCAACGATCATTATGTCATCATAGGAAACGGGCCTGCAGGAAATCATGCAGCCATAACGTTGCGAAAAAAAGATAAAGAAGCCAGAATTACCATCATATCCGACGAGTGTGTTCCTTATTATTATAAACCCAAACTGACAGATTTTATTGCCGATGAGATACCCAAAGAAGACCTCATGGTTGATTTTTTGGATTCATACAAAGCCAAAGATATTCGAATTCGGCTGGGCCAGGAGGTAGAACGAATCGATATGGAGTCGAAAACGCTTTTTTTACAGCACATGGAAAACATTAATTATTCAAAGCTCATCATTGCCTCGGGAAGCCGTGCAAGGGTGCTACCCCCCATGTTTTGCTATGCAAACCATTTAAAATTTGTCACTTCTTATACCGATGTTATGGAGATTAAGGAAGAGATTAAAAAAGCAAACGATTTTTTTATTTTTGGTGGTGATCTTGTGGGATTTAAATTTTTAAGACTGTTGAATTCCATGGGTAAAACCGTGACCATCCTGATCTATCCCAATGCCTTCTGGCCTTATAATTTAACCGATGACATGCTGACGCAAATAACCGAAAGTCTTTCAAAATTTAATGCGGATATCATTGTTAAAGATGATATCCAAAGCATTGACAGGCAGAATGGGTCATACACGGTAAAAACCAGAAAAGGGATCGAGAAAATCGTTGATATGGTGTTCTCATTTAATGGATTGAGACCCAATGTTGACTTTGCAAAGAGATCGGGTATTGATATGGATCACGGTATTCTGGTCAATGAGTATTTAAAGACAAACGTGGACAGTATTTATGCCTGCGGATCATGCGCCCAGATTTATAATCCCACCATAAAAAGCTATACAACATCCATTGGATGGCCCAATGCCGTGGTCCAGGGAGAAGTGGCAGCCTTTAATCTTTTGGGAGATCATAAAATCATAGAATCTGTCGGCAGAAAATATTTTGATCTGGAAGGCGTGAAAATCAAAACCACCTGGTGGGAAGAGATTGAGAAGGATACTGATGAATGAAAGAGTTTAATATCGTTATTGAGATTTGTGGCAGCGCAGGTGAGGGAACTATTTCCGCCGGAGAAATACTAAGCCGCTTCATGAGTGGTCAGGGGTTTGAGATCATGTCTTTTGATTCGTATCCGGCAGAAATCAGGGGATTTGGAAAATGTGTGGCCCACACAAGGATCAGTACGAACCGTATTTACTCTCCGGGAAAGTTTTCCGATGTGTTAATCGCCTTAAACGACAAACACGCCATAGATCAGCTATCTGCTTTAAAGGAAAACGGACTGCTGATCTATGACAGTCAACCGGCAAAACCCCACAAAGAAGATAAAAGTGTGGTGGGCTGGACAAAATCCGATATGATTTCCTACGGGATACCCTTAAATATGCTGGCCCGTAAAGCGACAGGGAATGCGAGAGGAATGAATATGGTCGCCCTGGGGGCGGTGGCAGCTCTTTTTTATGTGGATAAACACGGGTTTATCGATTCAATAAAAGCCCGTTATGCAAAAAAGAAACAGATTGTGATTGACTCCAATGTGAATTCTTTTCTGGAAGGATATAACTGGACAAAGGAGAATATTAAAAAAATTGATCCTCACTCTTTTAAAGGCATAACCCCGCTTAAACAGAAAGAAAAACTTATTGTCAACGGCAATCAACTGGTGGCACAGGCGGCGTTGGATGCCAACCTTTCATTTTATGCAGGATACCCCATAACCCCGGCGACAAAAATTATGGAAATATTGAGCAGGGAATTACCAAAACATGGAGGAGTCCTGCTACAGACAGAAGATGAAATATCAGCCATCGGTGCTGTCATTGGTGCAGGGTTTGGTGGAAAACGAGCCATGACAGCAACATCCGGACCGGGGTTTGCCCTGATGACAGAGTTCACAGGATTGTCGGTCATGGCAGAAGTGCCGGCAGTGATTATTGACTCACAAAGGGCTGGGCCTTCCACTGGCATGCCGACCAAGACAGAGCAGAGCGATTTTAATAGTGCTGTATCAGGAGGGACGGGTGATTGCCCGAGAATTGTTCTTGCACCCACTGATACAAAGTCCTGCTATGAGGCGACGGTATGTGTATGGCAGGCCAAATTACAGTGAAGCCGGTCACCTGAAAATGACCCAAAAGCGGTTTGCCAAATTCAATGGGGTTCTTTCAGAAGCACCTGCACCTGAAATATCAAAAACGGACAGGGATGAATTTGATATCGGTGTTATCTCCTGGGGGTCATCCGCAGGGGCAGCTCATGAGGCTGTCATGTCTGCTCAAAAGGAGGGGATCAATGCATCTTCTTTCAGCTCCATGATGGTATCGCCTTTTCCTGAAAAAGCGTTGATTGAGTTTGCAGATAAATGTAAAAAAATTCTTATTCCGGAACTGAACTTTTCAGGACAGTTTGCCAATTTTGCAACCCAAATTTTAAAAAGACCTGTTGAAAGGCTCAATTTTATCAGTGGCCGCCCCATGGCCTCAGAGGATATTCTTCAAAAGATGAGGGAAATGTAATGGAAGTAATCAGATCAGCATATTTGGATGAAAAGTTAGAGATAGTCAGAGGCATTGATTTTTTACAATACCGGTCGGCAGATCTTCCTACCTGGTGTCCTGGCTGCGGTTATTTTGGGATTATCGATGCCTTTTACAAGGCCTGCAGGGAACTGGATTTAAAGCATGAAAATATGGTAACCGTCAGTGGTATCGGCTGCTCCGGCCGGACCCCGATTTTTATCAATTCTTACGGCTTTCATACCCTTCATGGACGGTCCATCCCTGTAGCATCAGGATTAAAACTTGCCAGAGAAGATTTGACCGTGTTTGCTGTTGCAGGGGACGGGGAAGCCCTGGGTATCGGTGGCGGACATCTGCCCCATGTGGCAAGAAAAAATATCAATATCACTTTTCTGCTGTTCGATAATTCCATTTACGGGCTGACAAAAGGCCAGTCTTCTTCAACAACGCCCTATGAAATGAAAACCAATTCCCATCCGGCGGGAAATCAGGATACTCCATTGAGCCCTATTAAGCTTGCACTCTCCTATGGCGCATCGTTTGTGGCAAGAGGATATGCAGGTGATCCCCAGGGGTTAAAACAAATCATCAAAGAGGCAACACTGCATCAAGGGTTCAGTTTTAT
>JAFCZY010000282.1 GCA_019314105.1 Deltaproteobacteria bacterium | reverse complement strand
TTAAATAATTTATTAAATAAATTTGAAAAGTATGCCAACACTGAAGAAGGCCTGAGATATGAGATCGTATGGCGGTTGAACATGAAGAAACTCCAAGACAAAGGTAAGTCTTTAAACGTATCCACCTTTGAAAAATTATTCAACTATGTTGAACAAGGAGAGAGGGGTCATTTTAAACAAAAATCAAATGAAAAATTACCTGCCGATACAGATACTGAATATATTGAAGTCCCCTGCATTTCACATGATAATCCATTCCTTATGATCCCTAAAGATCAGCGAAGAATCGTCTTAGATGAACTCATTAAAAATGATGAATTCAAATGGCGCCTTTTTACAGAAAAAGAATATGAGTGGGTGTTTAAAGAAGATGTCTGCACTATTTGTTCATCTATCTATCATTCCCTGCTGGAACGCCTGGGCAACCCTAAAGAAGTCTTTAAGATGCTCTATGCCCGGCCTTACTATTTTAACCGCCGCCTTGGAAACGGCATCAGTGTCTTTAATCCGGGTGACAGACCGCTAAAACAAAATATTATTTCAAATGAGATGCTGCAAAACAGGATCAATACCCTGTTCCAGGATTCCAATGTGATCAATTATTTTTATTCAAGATTTGCAAAAATTAATAATGGAATTTATGCACTCATGGATATCAAGGCCCATAACATTGATCGTATGGTTGAACTCCATAATATTATCAGTGAAGGACTTCACAAGGTGGAAGATATTGAAGAAAGAGTGAATTCATTATTTTTTGCATTGATGAATCCTGAAGATAAAAGGAATATCCGTGATTTTCCGTCGTTTGAAGACAGAATTCAATACATTGATATTCCTTATGTCCTTGATATAAAAACAGAAGTTAAGATCTATAATAATATTTTTGGGCGGCATATCGAAGGCAGTTTTCTTCCCATGGTTCTGGAAAATTTTGCAAGGATTATCATTTGCACAAGAATTGGCAAAAAGTCCCAGGCTCTGGCGGAATGGATTAAAGATCCTGGAAAATATAAGAATTTTTGCGATGAAAAGCTGATGCTTCTAAAGATGGAACTCTTTTCAGGTAATGTTCCTAAATGGCTGGAAGAAGAAGATGTTAAATCACTGGATGACAAGATGCTTAAAAAGATTATTTCTGAATCGGAAATTTATGGGAAAGAAGGGTTATCCGGTCGCGAGTCCATTAAAATCTTTGATCAATTTTACTCAAAATATGCCAAAGAAGACCGGTTGATCAATATGCCTGATTTATGCACTTTTTTTAATAAACTTGATGATCAACCCAAAAATATGATTCCTCAGGGATTTCTTGAATCTTTATTAAGAATGTATGACTATTGTATTCTTCAGCAGGTGAAAGAATCATTATACTATTACAACGAGGAACAGATTGCCAAAGATATTAAAAATTATATTTCTGCTGTTACAAACGAGCTGGATTCAGTTATAAAGTGTATTTTTACAAACGAGGAGATCCATGTAACCGAAGCTTTCCTCGAAAGCATTGAAAACAGACTGTTGTCTGAAAATATGGATAAAAAAAGAAGACAGGAACTCCGAAATGATGTATTAAAGGAATATACAACCCGGGCCCTTTCTCAGGAAATTATGATAGAGGGGAAAAATATTATAGACACCAGGCTGTTTAAATCCTTATATGACCGGTATGTGTACAATTTGAAAAAAAGAGTACTCGAACCGTTTATTGAAAATGAAAATTTCAGGAATGCCATCAAGGATTTTGACACGGATAAATTTAAAGCCCATGATAAACGGATTAAAAAAGATGTAAAATTTTTATTGGATAACCTTGCTGAAAAATTCGGGTACACATCCCAGGGGGCGAATGAGGCGTGCATCTATGTGATTGATAATGATTTGGCAAATAAATTCAAATAGACTATTCTCAAATAAACATGCCAAAACAATTTATCAAAGAAATTCAAACTACAGACAATTGTGTGATTATCACCCCGACAGACGGATCTCATAAAGCCTACCTGACGTTTCAATTATTTAAAGATACGAAGGTCTCAATTGTTGTCATTTTAAAAGACTTAAAAAAGGCCCTGGGTTTTATGGATGATTTTTCTTTTTTTCTTCCGGGAAAAAAAGATCAACTCATTTTTTTCCCCGGATATCATATACAGCCATTCAAATCCCTGTCCTATCACAAGGAGACATCTACAAACAGACTTGCTGCTTTGTCCAAAATCATGAACTCAAGTTCGGAACCGTTAGTTGTTGTAACGGTTGTCGATACGATTCTGCAAAAATTGATTCCTAAAAAAGAAATCAATGCGTTTGCAGAATTGATTGTTGCCAATGAAGAGATAGATAGAGACATATTGATTGAAAAACTTGAATCCGGTGGTTATACCAAGACTTCTCTTGTAGAAGATCCGGGAGACTATTCTGTCCGTGGCGGCATTCTGGATATTTTTTCTCCCGGTGAAACATATCCTGTTCGAATTGAATTTTTCGGTGATCTGGTAGAGTCTATTCGTTATTTTTCTCCATTTACCCAGCGCGGAACTAAAGAAATTTATGAAACCATTATTATCCCTGCAACTGAAGCCATTATCACCAAAGAAAATTTACCCTATATTCTTGCCCGTATCCGGCGGGCTGGAACCATTGCAGGCCTGGATGCATCAAAAGTAAGACAGGTGGTTAATGAAACCCGTGAATTCGGGAGATTCACGGGTATTGAAAGCATGTTATCCATCGTTTATGAGGATCTTGATACATTTCTGGATTATATTCCGGAAAGCACTCTTTTTTTATTGGACTCTCCCGAAGAATTGGAATTTAGTGCGGATGAGTTTGAGAATAAAGCATTACTCAATTACAAAACAACAGTATCAGAAAGCAGGCTTTGTGTTAAACCGGAGTCCATTTATTTGAAATGGGATAAGATAACGTCCTATATTAAGTCAAAAAAACATATATCATTTAAACAAGTGGAGGTTACAAACAAACCCTTTGATTCAGACCAGCCAACACATGTATTTGAGTATCAGGACAATCTGAACCTGTCTTCATTATTGAAACGGCAGGGAACCCACGAGAATCCTTTGTTGCCATTGGTTGAGTGGTTTAATGATCAGCTTGATAACAAAATGAATGTCGTGTGTGTGGTCAGTCAGGAATCTCAATCAAAAAGATTAATTTCATTACTAAAGCCTTATGGTATTGAGCCGGGATTTTGCCGGACATTCAGTAGTGCAAGAAATGAGAAATCAGGGATTTATTATGTTATTGGAAATTTATCATCTGGTTTTGTCCTGAAAGAAGAGGGATTTTCTCTG
>JAFCZY010000281.1 GCA_019314105.1 Deltaproteobacteria bacterium | reverse complement strand
GCAAGGCAGGTTCAAACCGTTGAAAACGGGACAGTTGAATCTGTAAAGGAAATTATCATTGAAGGCACCAAAACCCCTATTGGAACCGCTGCAGGCGCTGTTACTGGTGGTGTTTTGGGCAGTACGGTTGGCGGCGGATCAGGCAAAGCGGTTGCCACTGTGATCGGTGCCCTTGCCGGTGCTGCGGCAGGAACAATGGCAGAAGAGGGGATCACCCGTAAACCGGGTCTTGAAATTATTGTAAAAAAAGATAATGGCCAGACCATCGTTATTGTACAGGAAGCCGATATGATGATTGCTGCCGGTGACAGGGTCAGAATTATTACGGCTGCTGACGGTACGACAAGAGTTTCAAAGTAATATTTGACCTTTAAAGTTTCATGATTATTTTTCCTGCCTGGAAAAAAGATAGGAACTTAAACAGGAGAATCATGAAAAAAAACACAGCAGTTAATAATCAAGTAAGAAATGTTGCCATCATTGCCCACGTTGACCATGGCAAAACCACCCTTGTCGATGCAATGTTCCAGCAGAGCGGGGTTTTCAGAGAAGGTCAAAAAGTGGATGAACGCCTCATGGACAGCATGGATCTTGAAAAAGAACGTGGCATCACCATTGCGGCGAAAAACTGCTCTGTGAATTGGAAAGGGGTTAAAATTAATATTATTGACACTCCCGGTCATGCGGATTTTGGGGGTGAAGTCGAAAGAGCACTTTCCATGGCAGATGGTGCGATTCTCCTTGTTGATGCATCGGAAGGTCCTTTGCCACAGACCCGGTTTGTTCTTAAAAAAACCTTTGAATCCAACCTTCCCGTCCTGGTCATTATTAATAAAATTGACCGAAAAGATGCCCGTCCCGATGAAGTTCTGGATATGATATATGATCTTTTTATTGATCTTGATGCCACGGAAGAACAGCTTAATTTTACCTACCTGTATGCCATTGGCCGTGATGGTATTGTTAAAAAAGAACTGGATGATGATGTTGACAATTTAACTGTTTTATTTGATCTTATCCTGGAAGAAATGCCGGCCCCTGCATATGATCCTGAAGCCCCTTTTCAGATGCTGGTTTCAGATTTAGGGTATTCTGATTATCTTGGACGGCTTGCCATAGGTAAAATTTTTAACGGCAGTGCCAAGTCTAATGAAAAGCTTGTGTGCATCAATGGAAACAATAAACTTTCACCCTTAAAGGTATCCAAACTTCAATCCTATGAAGGAATGACACTTTTACCTGTAGAACAGGCTCAGGTGGGGGATATTATTGTATTGTCCGGTATTGAGGATGTCAAAATCGGAGACACTATCTGTACAAAGCTCGAACCCGTACCGTTAAAAAGAATTACAGTGGATGAACCCACCGTTTCCATGCAGTTCTCCATTTCCACCTCTCCTTTTGCCGGCCGGGAAGGAAAATATGTTCAGTCCAGAAAAATCAGAGAGCGCCTTCTGAAGGAAACCTTAATGAATGTGGCCATTGAAGTGGAAGAAAGTACCACGGATGAAAGCTTCATCGTTAAAGGAAGAGGGGAACTTCAGCTTGCCATCCTGATCGAAACCATGCGGAGAGAAGGGTTTGAACTCTGCGTCGGGCGACCCAAGGTTATTTATAAATATAAAGACGGCAAGACACTGGAACCCATCGAACATTTGTTTGTGGATTGTGGTGAAGCTTTTCTAGGGGTTGTAACGGAAAAATTATCTATTCGAAAAGGTAAGATGCTTAATCTTGTAAATAACGGCAAAGGCAGAGTAAGAATCGAATTTTCAATTCCCTCAAGATCTTTAATTGGGTACAGAGATGAGTTTATGACAGATACCCGGGGAACCGGGATTATGAACTCATACCTTTCCGGATATGAAGACCACAGAGGCGATTTTCCTGTCCGGTTTACCGGATCCATTGTTTCAGACAGACAGGGCAAAGCGGTTCCCTATGCATTGTTTAACCTTGAGCCCAGAGGGCAGATGCTTATTGAACCTGGAACCCCGGTGTATGAGGGTTTGATTGTTGGAGAACATAACCGGCATCAGGATATTGATGTGAATGCCTGTAAAGAAAAGAAACTTTCCAACATGAGGGCATCCGGGAAAGACGAAAACGTTGTCTGTTCCCCCATCAGGCTCATGACCCTTGAAAAGGCGCTCCATTTTATCCGGGATGATGAAATGGTAGAAGTGACCCCTTTGTCTATACGCCTTAGAAAAACAGTGCTCAATGCTTCCCAGCGCCAGGTACTGAAAGCAAAACAACATAAAAAGGATAAAAAATAAACAAGTTTCTGTGATTGTTTCTTTTGTATGGTCACATTTTTTTTGCAAAATTAGCCCCAAGGTATTATAATACTTTAAAGATGTTCCCTTGTATTTTTCCGGGACTTTAATCAAGGTATCAATATGAATTGGAAACAAAAAATTATTGATCCTGGTATCGTCATGAAAAAGATCCGACCGGGAATGAGTATTTTTTTGGGCACGGGTATTTCTGAACCCCGCACCCTGGTAAAGCGGCTGATGCGCTCCGATAATAAGAAGCTGGTTGATCTTGAGTTGATTCAGCTTGTAAATTTTAGTGATACGATATCCCTTAAAACACTTGATTCCCATAAATACCGGCTGAAGACATTCAGTTCAGGCAATATGGTAAATAAGGCGATTACCAGAGGCTTGGTAGACCTGATTCCCATTCGATTCAAAAAATTGCATCGACTGTTTGAGTCGGGACTTATCCAGGTTGATGTTGCGTTTATACAGGTATCTTCGCCTGATGATTCAGGAAATGCCAGCCTGGGGATTTCTATTGATGTGGCACGGGCTGCTATGGAACAGGCTGCCCTTGTCGTGGGTGAGATCAACCCAAAAATTCCCAGGACCTTTGGCGATACGTTTGTCAATATGTCGGAATTTGACATGCTGATTTATTCCCAGAACGATCCGGTTTATTTTGAGCGTTGGGAAACCGGTACTGCTTTTGACCGTCTGGCCGGCCGCATTGCTTCTTTGATCCAGGACAAAAGCTGTATTGCGTTTTCCATTGGTCCGTTGTTTGAAGCCCTGGGTAAAAAACTGGTGAATAAACATCACCTTGGGATCCACTCTCCTGTGTTTACCGATGCCTTGATGGATCTTATGAAAAGCGGGGCAGTGACCAACCTTTATAAAAATATCTTTCAGTGAAAATCTATTGCATCCTATGCATTTGGAACGCCTGCCCTAATGGCCTGGCTTGACCGGAACCACCGGGTGGAATTCCAGGGAATCCAGACGGTTTTTGACCCGGTCAATATCGGTAAAAACCCAGGGTTTGTT
>JAFCZY010000031.1 GCA_019314105.1 Deltaproteobacteria bacterium | reverse complement strand
ATACATAAGTAGCCTCCTTTTACTTTTGCTGTGTCACTCTGATATTGTTGATCACAAAGCGACACATATTCAATTGTACCATTATTAACCTCTTGCAAGTCCGGGGATTAATGATGGCGGAATAATCATCACAGGGCAAGGTGCCCATAAAACAGCATCTGCTATTATCGGCCCAAGTGATCCTACATTTGGGCTTCCTCCTAAGGCAAGAGGAGTATTAGTTGAAGTTCCCATCACCATCAGATCCACAGCAGCGTTGCGGGCAAGCTTTGAAACCTCACTTACGACATCTCCCTCACTGACATTAATGACATAGTTATCAAATCCTCTATCTTTCATTTTTTTTACATAGGCCTTTGCCACATTGGATTCGGCCTCCTTAACTGCTTGTTCTGCTTTTGCTTCATCAAGGTTTAAACGGCCAATACCATAATATATCCATAGTTTTGCATCATTCTCTTTTGCAAGATTCAAAGCAAAATTGAAAATATGGTTACAATACTCAGTCAGGCAGGTTCCGAAAAGAATTTTCTTATACATAATTTTATCTCCTAATTTCTGCATAATAACTTTTTTTAAATGTGATGGGGTAAAGTGCAGACATAGAGAACCATCGCCTGCACTTTACATCTAACTGCATCAGTTACCAAGTGTATCAGCGGTTGCATCTTCTTTAAGATGCTCTTTCCATTTTTCTCCCCAAAGATCAGGAACAGTCTCTTCAACGAGAATGATGGATTCCCAGCTGATACCGATTTCTGTAAAAATGTTTTTAAGATCTTCTTCACTTTGAGCCATCCAGATACAATACCGAACCCCTTTTTCTTCATTGAAGTATGTTCTTATCCATGTGCCAGCTTCAACCTGGGCCAATTTTCTCCAATTTTCCTGCACTTCGTTACAATCGACACCAGGGGTGTTATGAACCATCATATATTTATTTAATTTACTCATTGTCATTCTCCTTTTTATTAATTTTTTATTGTTTTTACTTTCCCAACGAATGCGCATTCTAAAATTGAGTTGAAAACTATTATTTCAACAACCATGCCAAACAGCGAACGATTTCATTTTTAACTTTATAACGACCTGTAATTGCAAATAAAAAAATTAATTAACCAATGTTTTTCACAAAAATATTAAGTATTGACAAGTGGTTGCCCCGTTACTTATGATGACACTCGGACAAAGTGGCGCCACCAGTAGCGCCAAGATTGAATAAAAAGGATGCCTTCATGAAAGATATAGAATTTGAAATAAAAAATAATGAATTTGTCAAATTACTGCTTGAATCCATTGGTGACGGTATTTTTGTACTTGATACCCATGGAATGATTATTGCCTGGAATCCGGCCATGGAAAAAATAACCGGTTATTCTGCCGACGAGATAAAAGGACAGCCCTGTAAAATTCTGAATTTTAATCAGTGCTTTGATAAGGATTGTCCAATAGATATGAAAGATTGTGGTATTTTAACATATGGAAAGGTGGAACCCACAGAATGTTTATTGAGCCATAAAGAAGGGCATGCTCTCTCTGTAACTAAGAATGCCCGGGTGATAAAAAACGGGCAGAATAAAATCATTGGAATTGTTGAAGTGGTTACAGATTTAACAGAATTGAAAAATGCCAGATTAAAAATGGAAGAGGCCACCCGTCGTCTCGGAGAATTAAATCGTCTGGGCGGTATTATTGCAAAAAGTCAGGTCATGCAAAACGTATTTACCTTTATTAAAGCCTCGGCAGCAAGTGATGCAACCATACTCATTCAGGGAGAAACCGGAACCGGGAAAGAACTTGTAGCAGGTGCGATTCATTCCATCGGAGAACGAAGGGATAAGCCTTTAATAACCATAAATTGCAGTGCCCTTTCGGAATCTTTGCTTGAAAGTGAACTTTTCGGTCATATAAAGGGTGCCTTTACCGGTGCCGGCCAGGACCGTATCGGACGATTCGAACAAGCGGACGGCGGTACTATATTTTTAGATGAAATAGGAGAGATTACGCCTTACATACAGGTAAAACTACTTCGAGTGCTACAGCAAAAAGAGATAGAACGGGTGGGTGAATCCAGAAAACGTAAAATTGATATTCGTATCATCGCTGCCACAAACAAAGATCTTAAATCCCGGGTAGATAGCGGTTACTTCAGAGAGGATCTCTATTACCGGCTTAAAGTTTTTCCCATTTACCTGCCGCCTTTGAGAAACAGGAAAGAAGATATCCCTCTTCTTGTCAACCACTTTGTTAAAACAAACAATGAAAAATCGGCAATTAAAGTAAAAGGAATTGCAAAAATAGCTTTAAAAGCATTTATGGATTATGCATGGCCGGGTAACATAAGAGAATTGGCCAATGCCATTGAACATGCCTTTGTTTTATGTTCCAACAGACAGATTGATATCGCAGATCTTCCCATTGAAATCAGAGAACCGGATATAATATCAAAGTCTGTTGTGCAGGAAGGTGATCCTATTTCTCCTTTGACCAGAGAAAAATTAATGGATCTGCTCCATGACAGTCAGTGGAATAAGGCTGAAGTGGCCAGACGTGTGAGATTAAGCCGGGCATCTATCTGGAAATACATGAAAAAGTGGGATATACCACTTCAGCCTTAATTTATAAGCAACTCTCTTTAAACTTACTTACATTTAGCCGGTGTTGGAGAATCTGCTGCATAATTATAGAGGTAAGTATAGATATCGTTCATATCTTCCTCAGAGAGATTTCCCCATTCAGTACTGCATTTAAAAAAATCAAATTTCTTTTTTTCAAAAATTCTTTCCCACTGTGCCATTGTTTTATCACTCGGGCTGATAAAGGGGGTTTTTGATTCCACTTCACCTCTGGCGGCGCAGGATTTATAAACAGTTCTATAGGTATATTTACCTTTTCTTTTATTCCCGTCAGGACCCTGGGCAAATAAAACAGATGCCCCTGAGAAGACAAACAGGATTGCTATAGCCAGAACAATTAATTTTTTATTCATTTTGCTTTCTCTCTTTTTTTGTTTAGATAACTTTATTTGTTTCAATTTTTCCACTAAAACCGCATGGTTAATGACGCAGAAATATCCCATACTTTATCAATAATTGGAAAAATTGCATCCAGAGCATTCGCCTCTGAAATTTCTACCGGTGCACCCAGGGGATTCCCGCTTCCTGTATATTTATAATCATAATATTTCATTCCCAGTTTCAAAAAGAAATTATCTGAAACAACGGGCTGGATATAATAGGTTTCAAACACACTGCCTCTGGCGGATAGCTTGCTTCCGGTAATGGAATCCTCAGCCCCGGAAAGGTTAAACCAGTATTTTGATCCCCAGTTATACTCAAATCCCCATTTTGCATCCAGGGGCATGGGTAAAAGAACACCGGCGTAAATGCTGTATCCATGATGGGATTCAAGCTGTCCATTTGAACTTAACAATCCCTGACCCATAATTTCGTAGAAGGGATTTTGAGAAATCTGTGACGGATCGGTATGACTCCAGGACAGCGCCAGAAAGACATCGATATCCTTTTCAACAACCTCATCCAGATTGGATTTTAACAGCAGGGATGCGCCATCCCAGTCACCGATTTCAGTCATTGGCTGCAT
This sequence comes from Deltaproteobacteria bacterium, assembly GCA_019314105.1. Classification (GTDB taxonomy): domain Bacteria; phylum Desulfobacterota; class Desulfobacteria; order Desulfobacterales; family Desulfobacteraceae; genus Desulfobacula. The sequence continues at coordinate 7,931 of JAFCZY010000031.1, read as the reverse complement.
ACGGCTGATATATCCCCCGTAGTTCGGCTCAAAATAATACTCACTTGTACCATCACCATCTTTATCTGCTTTATAAGCAATAAACGGCATAAGCGTCAGTCCGGCAAACCCGTCGGTCATCCCCCAGGCATGGGCATAGTTCAGGACTGCGCTGGTTGAATCATCATCATACAGGGTTGTAATCGCACCAAGCATATGAACATCATCCACATCTGCCGAAGTATTCTGAAGTGAATAAGAATTACCCCACCCGCCTTCAAATCCCACACCATAGCAGAGTTTAAAAGCAGCACCGGGAATATTGGTAACCTCTTCCAGACCAAAATTTAAAGACGCGCCATCAAACTGCCAGTTGATAATGGGTGCAAGGGGTGATCCCGCTACCATACTGTTTTTTTCGTATTCCATAGGCGCTCCGTCTGTTGACGGTCGTCTGCCAAGAGAAAAACTGACCGGAACACTCCCCACATCTTTTGAATAGACAAAATAGGCCCGTTCAAGACGGATGGTATCACCATGGGGAAGCGAAGACGTATTGCCGTCCAAGGTCACATCACCAAGACTGCCGGTATTGGTTTTGATACCGGTAGAATCTCCCCACACTTTATACGCAGCAAGCCTTCCGTCAAAACTCAGATTTTTGTTAACCTTTGCCTTCATATTCAAATTAAACTTGTTGGTGGGCAGGAATTTATTGTCTGCATCATATTTTTCAACAGGCGGTATCATACCGGCCGCTGCCATTCCTGCCATCCCACCCTGAATCTGCTCCAATGTTCCACCGTAAAAGCCACCCGTACCATCAGCAGCATAGGGCGTAAAAAACCCCTGAGTTAATGATGACGGTGCCACCAGCATATCTTTATAATAAATGCTGTGCCCTTCCGTTCTTAACTCAACTCCCAGAGAAACCTTATCGGTAGCCGTATGGAGTTCTGTCTTATCCACCCGTTCACTGAGAGATTGGACCTCTTCTTTTTCTTCCTTGTTTTTTTCTTCCATGGTTTCAATTTTCTTTTGCAGCATCTCCATGGTCTGTGATATTTTTTTCAGCTCGTTTTTCAGCAGTTCAACATCATCAGATGCAACTGCCGGCAGCGTTAAAAAAAACACAGAGAAAAGACAATACACAAACACTTTTTTCATCTCATTTCTCCTTTTCATTATCCTTTAATTGTTAACTTCCTTTCCGGTATATTTATCAACAACCGTGCCAGGGGTTTAAATATAAAAAAAAGTTTTATAACTAGTTAATTTTATAGGATAAAATAGAGTTAAATGTTGATCATAAGACAAAAAAACATAAGGATAATGTTAACGATTTGTTAATTATCTGTAATGCTGATTAACAAAAAAAATCCGGGGCAGCTACTGGCGGTATACAAGCTGCCCCGGATAACGGTGAGGTGGTTAATCAGATTTTGGAGGTAAGTAAATGCATACTTTATCTGATAACTGAAAAATGGAATATGCATACTTAATGCCAACTTGTTTCGTTACAATCAAAATTTTTGTCCAATCACCTGATTATACCGATTTTGAATAAAAAATTGTTTTGAAACCGCTATTTTCCCCAACCAAAACAATGTTGGTTCACAATAAGTAGCGCAACCATAACGTTACCATTCTATTTACGGGTAACGATCTGAAATAAATGCCAGGGCTTTCTTTTTATTCATTAAAAAAGAAAAGATACTGAATTTACAGGTACTACGAAGCATTAACACTCTATTTATTTTGATTATTTTTCGGTTTTGGCACCAACCTTGCTCTAAGCTGATAAAAGAGTAACGCCGCATCTGAATATCATTGATAAAGATGCACCATAAACCCTTAACGGAGGATAAAAAAATGACAGATTTAAATTCAATTGAAGCCGCAAATCAGGTTGACGCAAGAGGCAGTGCATGTCCTGGACCCCTTCTTGAAGCCAAAAAAGGTATTGGCAAAGTTCAGGTTGGTCAGATTATTGAAATTCTATCCAATGATTCCGGGACAAGAACTGATATCCCTGCATGGGCTGGAAAAGTTGGACATGAATATCTTGGTTTTCTTGAAGCTGACGGTTATGACAGGCATTTTGTAACAAGAAATAAATAGGCAGGTGGTTATGTCACCCCAGGCAAAAAAACAAGAGAATAAAATTTTGATATTGGCCACAGAAACTTGTGCTTATCCCGGAGCAGATTCAGTGGGACAAGCCCATTCAACTTACCCTGCAAATACTTATATTTTAAGAGTAAGGGCACCTGTGCTTTTCCCTGAATCTTTTTATTTTGACTGCTTTAAAAAAGGGATAAGTGGCATCATTGTTATGTCCTGTGGTGAAGAATGTCCCTATGAAGGTGCGTTTACGGCCATGGCAAAACGGTTGGACGGTGTTTACAAGAAAATGAAGGCAATGGAACTTGATCTAAAACGTCTTCGTCTGACAGCTATTTGTACGGTTTGTAATCGGTCTTTTTTAAATGAGGTGAACCAGATGGACAAGTTAGTGCGTGAACTGGGACCTCCTATATTTAAAAAATAACAATTTTTAATCTATTTAGAGCAACAGACAAATTATCAGTTCACTGCCTTTTTCAGGCAGTGAACTAAAAAAAGAAATTTTTCAGGAGGATGTATGGTCTCCACACACATAAAAAAATTTGATACGCTTGTTGTAGGTGGCGGCATTGCCGGATTACAAACAGCTTTAGATCTTGGCGATCAAGGGTATAAGGTTGCTATTGTGGAAAAAGATGCTTCTATTGGCGGCAAAATGATCCGGCTTTCAAAAGTATTTCCCACACTTGATTGCGCAAGCTGTATTACCACCCCTAAAATGTCAGCTGCTGCACATCATAAAAATATCCCCCTGTTTACATATTGTAATTTGACCTCATTAGATCATGATACTTCTAACGAAGCCCTGGGCGTTAAAGCTGTGATTATACAAAATCCAAGATATGTTGACCCGGATAAATGTATCGGGTGCAGGCAATGTGAGTATGTTTGCCCTATATATGTGTCAGATGAGGAGCAAGGAGGGTTAAGCGCTACAAAAGCGATTTCAATCCCTTTTTCAAATGCAATCCCTCAACTGCCGATAATGGATATAGAAAACTGCATGCTCTGCGGGCAATGTGAAAAAGTATGCCCTACAAATGCCATTGATTATTTTCAAAAGCCGGAAGAGTTTATCATTCAGGCAAAAACAGCTATCATCACTACAGGGTTTGAGTTGCTGCCGAAGGAAGATAATTTCCAATACGGTAGTGGCAAAATACCAAATGTTGTAGACTCTTTACAGATGGAAAGGCTCTTAGCGCCTCATGGACCCTATAACAGGGTATTGAGACCTTCAGACGGCATGGAACCTGATTCCATTGCCTATGTTCAATGTGCAGGTTCAAGAGATAAGAGTATGGGGGTTCCCTACTGCTCAAGGGTATGCTGCATGTATGCCATAAAGCAGGCAATGCTGCTGTCAGGTTCTCTCCCCTTGGCTGATATCACTATTTATTACATGGATATCAGGGCGTTTGGGAAAGGGTATGAACAATTTTATCAAAATGCAAAAGCCATGGGCATTGAGTTTATCAAAGGCAAGGTGGCAAGGATTGATGCGGGTGAAAACGGAAGCGCAATAGTAAGGTATGAAAACCAGGACGGTTCAGGTATTGTAACAGCAAACCATGATCTGGTTGTTCTTTCCATGGGAATGATTCCCGGTTGGAACCCTGCGCCCATCTGCCCTGTTTCCAAAGATTCCGATCACTTTATTACCTCAATAAAACCAAAAATATCCCCGGTACTTACTAATATGAACGACTTTTTCGTAGCCGGAGCTGCAGCAGGACCCAAGGATATTGTGGACACCGTTACAGAATCAGGCTCAGCCGCTATGGAAGCTGCCAAATTCATGTCCAACAGCATTATGGAGAATTAAAATGACTGAAAAAAATACAGATAATAAAAAAGTCGGTGTTTATATATGTTATTGCGGCGGCAATATTTCTGATCATGTTGATGTTGAAGAAGTCAAAAAAAGAGCTGAAAAAATGCCAAATGTTGTTGTGGCCCGAACCAACATGTTCATGTGCTCAGACCCGGGTCAGGAACTGATTATAAATGATTTGAAAAGCGGTAAGATTGACCGGGTGGTAGTGGCATCGTGTGCACCAAGCCTTCATGAAGCAACTTTCAGGGATGCCATTAAAAGAGCGGGTTCCAACCCGTTTATCTATGAACATGCCAATATCAGGGAACAGGTTTCCTGGGTCCATCACGGTGAGCCTGCTACTGACAAGGCCACTATCCTTATTGCATCCGCTGCAGCCAAAGCAAATTTACTCACCCCCCTTGATCCGATCCGTGTTGAAGCCAAAAAGCATACAACAGTGATCGGAGGCGGCATTGCAGGGATTAAAACTGCAATTGATATTGCTCAAACAGGGATTAATGTCGCCCTTATTGAAAAATCATCACTTCTGGGTGGACAGCTGAATAATCTTGACAAACTTGCTCCTTCCGGAGAAAAAGCATCAGAAGTTCTACAGGAACTTTTAGATCAGATTTTAACCCATAAATCCATCACAATTCATACAGATTGTGAAATTGAAGCAGTACAAGGATATGTGGGAAATTTCAGTCTGAGTATTTCAAAAAAATCCGATAATAAAATTGAAAAATTAAATATAGAGACCGGTGCCATTGTAATGGCAACAGGCGCTATCCCCTATATCCCTTTTGATGGAGAATTCGGCTTTGGTCAGCATGAACAAGTGATTACGCTTCAAAATTTGATTCAAATTTTAAAAAATAACAAATCAACAGGATCTATACTTGAGGTAAATGGTAAACGCATTAGAAATATTGTAATGATTCATTGTGTTGGCAGCCGCCAGATACCTGGTATTCATCAACCTAAAGAAGATGGAAAGTTGAATGAATACTGTTCCAGAACATGTTGTGCTGCCATGTTAAACGCATCAAACCAGATTAAAGAAAATTTTCCTGCGACCCGTATTTATGAAATGTACAGAGATATCAGAACTTATGGCAGAGGGCAGGAAGAACTGTATACCCAGGCGTCTGCCAACAAAGTTGTTTTTATGCGATATGAAGCAAATGCACAACCAGAGGTAAGCTTGACCCGTGATTCTGATTACCCTTTTCAGGTCAAAGTTAAAGACAGCTTGACCTTTAATGAAGAAATGGATGTTCCAGCAGATCTTGTTGTGCTTGCAACCGGCATCGAACCTGATGATGTTTCAGGCCTTGCCTCAATGATGAAGCTACCTATTGGAACAGATAAATTTCTTCTGGAAGTTCATCCAAAACTTAGACCTGTTGAATTTCCCATAACTGGAATTTTTCTCGCCGGCACCTGTCAGGCACCCATGGATGTGGGTGAAGCATGTAATGCTGCGGGTGCAGCAGCTGTAAAAGCATCTGCTCTTTTAAGAAAAGGATTTATTGAACTTGATCCTTTTGTGGCAGAGGTCAACCCTAACAAATGTCAGGGACATGGTGCCTGTATAGAAGCTTGCCTTAAAGAAGGTGCTTTAACCCTTGTAGAGGTAGATATTGACGGTAAAACAGTCAAGAGAGCTCAGGTAACTGCTGCCATGTGTTTAGGCTGTGGTGCCTGTGCTGCGGTTTGTCCGGAAAAAGCCATTGATATAAATGGATGGGCATTAAAACAGTATGAAGATATGGTTGATGCTATTGTTTCAGATGGATTTGCTGTCTGATTGATTCACAAAACTTCTTTTTAATAGGAAGAAATATAATGGAAAATAACGATAAAGACAAAGGCGCAGACAAAGCCAAAGAGGCAAAAAAAGCAGCAATGAAAGAATTGCGTGTCCAACGAAAGACTCTGATAGCCGCTGCTTCAAAAATAATGAAAGAACAGAAAAAAGATATTAAAGCAATTAAGAATTTTTTAAATGGTCAGACCGCAACCATTCCTGAAATTGCTGAAGGCGCTGAACTGCCGAAAGATAAAACTCTCTGGTATATGGCAACCCTGAAAAAATATGGTCAGATTGTAGAAGGTCCGAAAGAGGGCGTCTTTTTTAAATATTTTTTGAGTGAAGCAGACAAATCCCAAGAAAAAGCAGAGGTTTAACATGACTACTATAAACTTAGATTTTGCAGAAGAGTTGAAAGAGTATAGTGACGACACGGCGCTTGAGTGTTTTAACTGTGGGACATGTGCAGCCATCTGCCCTCTTGTCCATGATAATTTTCCCAGGCGAATGATTCGATATATTCAGGTAGGTGCCCGGGAAAAAATCCTTGAAAATTCTGATGAATTATGGCGTTGCCTTCACTGCGGGCTTTGTACCCATACCTGTCCGAGAGAAGCTGACCCGGGTGAAATTATTCTGGGTCTGAAACGATTTGTTGTTGCAAACTGGAGGAGGTCTTAAAAATGTTTAATCCCAGAGATATAATCGAAACTCTTGCCAACAATGTAAAACAGACAACAAGTCCTTTTGGCATCCCTAAATTTATGGTCAATAAATGGTTCAAGGACCTCAGCCTGCCGAAAGAAGGCGAATATATGCTGATCACAGGGCTGATGTATCAGTTTGCTCCGTTTATTGAAAAATCAACTCAATATCTTGAAAAATATGAGGGTACCAAAATGGCATCCCTTTTAAAATATGCCAAATATATGCCGGGATATCTTTCCGGTATTGGTCTTGCCATGATGACATCAGGAAAAGAGAAAAAAGATGCCGGGCAGCCCCTGAAAGACATTGCGTTACTTCTTCAAAAATCAAAGGTGGATTTTGGTTACAGACCAGACCTTGATAATTATTCCGGTATTCTTCTCTATGATATGGGTGATCAGAAAGGATTTGTGGTCCATGCGAAAAAGGTTGCTCAGAAATTGAAAGATGCGGGAATAAAAAAAATTATTACAGTTGATCCACATACGGCATATGCCATAAAAGAACTTTTTCCCAAATATACAGGCATCAGTTTTGAAGTAAAATCATATTTTGAACTTCTTGACCTTGAATCGAAAGACTTAGGGCTTGAGGTCACTATTCATGACCCCTGTTTTTTCGGAAGATATCTTAAATTATCAGACATACCAAGAAAAGTACTGGGAAATTTAGGAATCACTGAGTCCGAAATTAGAAATAAGGGCGAATTCACAAGTTGTTGCGGTGGGCCTGCCGAGTCAATTTCTCCAAGTCTTTCAAATGAAATTATGGGAAAAAGAGTTGAAGAACTTACGATTTGCCTTGGAAATCTTAAAAAATCCGGTGCTGATGTCGAAGACTTAAGCACTTTACTTGTTAGACATATTTAATAATACAAACAAATTATAAAACATTAAATCAAAGGGGAATAAAATGTCTGAAAAAGTTGAAAAAATTATTTATTTTTGTACCCATGGTGGAGAAGATTGTGAAAGGGCTTCCATTTGTTTTGCAATGGCAGGAGCCGCTCTTGCACTTGATATTGAAACAACTGTAGCCCTTCAAGGCAAAGCTGTCTATCTTGCGCTGCAAGGCTATGCAGACCATGTTCCTGAAGTAGGCGGCTTTGCTCCGATATCAAAACTGATCAGTGATTTTTTGGAATTTGGGGGAAAACTCCTTGTATGCAAACCCTGTATTGAAGAAAGAAAAATCGAAGACACACAATTGATTGAAGGCGCTAAAATTACTGCTGGTGGTACATTAAATTTGCTTGCATTGGAATCTGATGCCCATCTGGTTTACTAAATTTTAACATGGGTATGTTCTGTAGATAAGTATATACCCAAGTATTTAAAATAAATTTATAAAAAGAGATTATAAATAATGACTGAAAAACAACAAAAAATACTTTATATGTGTACGGTTGGAGGAGAAGATGCAGAAAAAGCATCGATATGCATTGGTTTGGCAAATGCAGCTCTTGCTCTTGAGGAAGATGTG
>JAFCZY010000280.1 GCA_019314105.1 Deltaproteobacteria bacterium | reverse complement strand
ATTTTGTTCAAACATACCTGAAGGACATATTACCGGAATAAACAGGAATATGTTTGTTCTAAAATAGCATCGGTGTTGGGAAAATTGGCGGTTTCGGGCGGGCACTATTTATGCCTGGTTTGATAAAACACGCCTCTTTCCTGTCTGCTTGTTTCGATTTTCCCATCATCTTCAAGCACGCCAAGATATTTATTGATCTCATTAATATGTATTCCGAGGATGATACTAAGATCATTGAGGGTGCACGGTCTTCTGGAAATTGTTTCTAAAATAGCAGTTTCAGTATCTTCACGGTATGACTTCATGTTTTTCCGTTCGGGTACGGATGCGATTATTTCAGTATTATTAAACTCCCAGAAGGTAACAATTTGCTGCAATTCAGCTTTATTTGCCGGTCTTAAATTATTGACAGTTCCCGGTCTGTCTAAAGTATTCAGCTGCACTTTATCGGGATTTATTTTGAGAATTGCCTCTTTTAGCAAGAGTAAGTCGTTGATACTGTCATTTATATCCGGCAAAATTAAAATTTCAAGCCAGATTTTACCGTTATACTCTTTTCGAAAATCAATCAGTCCCTGAATATAATTTTCAATCTTAATTTTATGAAAAGGTCTGTCAATCTTATGGAAAGTTGCATCTGAAGCTGCGTCCAGAGAAGGTAAAACCAAATCAGCTTTTAAAATCTGTGTTCTGACCTGTTCATGGTTGAATAAGCTTCCATTGGTTAATAAAGCTACGGGGATATCAGGCCAATTTGTTTTAATAAAATTTAATACATCGCCTATTCTTGAATTCAAGGTTGGTTCTCCGGCACCGGAAAAAGTGATATAATCAGGAGCAGGATTGTTTTCCATATAATTTTTTAATTCTTCAACAACACCATCATAGGGAATATACTCTTTTCTCTGTAGTGTTAAATCTGTTGTTGGTCCGCATTCACAATAGATACAATTTAAAGAGCATACCTTATGAGGGACCAGGTCAACTCCGAGGGACATGCCAAGCCGTCTGGAAGGCACAGGGCCGAAAAGATATTTATACATATATAGTCCTTTTTTTAATCAAATCCTGATCCGGCCCTCAAATACCAGGGTGGCAGGGCCGGTTTTAAAAATATGGTTGGTTTCTTTATCCCAGTGAATCTCAAGGTCTCCGCCATCCAGGTGAACAATGGCGTTGTCCCGCGCCCTGCCCGTCAGATTGGCGGCAATAAGCGCGGCACAGGCACCGGTACCGCAGGCCAGTGTAATCCCGGCTCCCCTTTCCCATACTTTCATCTTTAATTCCGTGGGGCTCTTCACTTCAATAAACTCAACATTGGTCTTTTCAGGGAATCTTTCATGGGTTTCAATGGATCGTCCAATTCCTTTGACATCCACTTTTTCCACATCATCCACAAAAATAACGGCATGGGGATTTCCCATGGATACAGCTGTAATCCGATATGCCTTATCCCCGACCGTCAAACGCTCTTCAACGGCTTTCTCATTTGGGCTTTCAAAGGGGATATCTCTGCAAAAAAGAACGGGTTCTCCCATATCTACCTTTACCAAACGAACTTGTTCCTTATCATTGGTAATCACCTCCGGAATGACGGTTCCGGCCTTTGTATCCACCCTTATCTTTTTTTGGAGGATCATCTTATTTTCATAGAGATATTTAGCAAAACACCGGATGCCGTTGCCGCACATCTGGGCCTGTGAGCCGTCAGAATTATATATCCTGAACTTCATATCATGTTCAGAGGACTCAAGAATCAGAATAATACCATCTGCCCCGATGCCAAAGTGCCTTGAACAAAGTTTTTTTGCCAGCGCAGAATAATTTTTATAGTGTGCTATCTTTCCTTCCCGGTCATCCAGAATGATAAAATCATTACCGATACCTTCCATTTTAGCGAATTCAAGTTCCATATTTTTCTCCATCATAGTTACCTATACCCAAGGGTTGAGATAATATTTTCACCAATCGCTTCCACCTGCCAGTGCCTTACCTGTTCAATCTTTAGAAGGTCTTCAGATGTTTCAGGATTTTTAGCTGCAATGGCACCAATCACTGCATTATTCAATAAAAATCCCGGTTCCATCCCAACGGATTGGCTTAACTTTTCTCTCATCTTTTTCAGACGTTCAATCCTTTCCTGAACCCGGGCGTCTTTTCTGGGCCTTCTGGTTTTCGGATAGGAAGGCAATTCCTTGTTATCAAGATTTACTGCCTTGACAATGGCTTCCGCACACAATTTTCCATACATATCTGTCTGTCTTGAACTGATGGCCCTTATTTTCAGCATCTGATCAATTGTCACTGGTTTTTCGCAGGCCATGGTTATCAAAGAAGCATTTGACATGATTTTAAATAAGGGCTGATCTTTTTTTTGTGCAATCTTCAACCGAACCTGCAATAAATTTTCAAGAACGGCAAGGCTTCTATTGTCTATTTTACCGGCACCTTTAAATTTCATGAACAATGGCAACAAATGATTGTTTTCATACCGAACCTGTGCTTGTATTTCAAACTCTTCTTTAGCCCAGGACAGTCGCCCTTTTGCCACAAGGTTCTGATGAATAATATCCTGCAACGCTACCAGATATGCCACATCCCCCACAGAATATTCAATCATTCCCTGGTTAATCGGGCGTTTTGACCAGTCTGCTTTTTGATATTTTTTATCTGTATCGACATTAAAATTTCGGTTTAACAAAGCGGCCAGCCCCCGTTCTTTGATCCCTAAAAACCGGCTAGCAATTTCTGTATCAAACAAATTATTCACCCGTGTCTGATAATCTCTGTCAAGACTTCTGATATCAAAATCAGACCCGTGAAACACTTTCATCACATCTTTATTTTCAAGCACTGTTATAAAAGGGGAAAAATCTTTAATTTTAAACGGATCAACCAAAAAAGCTTCTGTTGCTGTGGCGATCTGGATCAAACAAATTTTCTCCTTAAAGCAATACATGGAATCCGCTTCCAGATCCACACCGATTATTTTTTCACTTAAAAGTGCATCACAGACGTTTTTCAATTCTATATCTGATTCAATAAACTTGTAATTCAATATTTTTTCCCTTGATTGTTTTCATCACTTCTTCTAAAATTCATGTTTTACATTTAATAAACAACAAAACACAATGGAAAACAAGATGATTAACATAACATTTCCAGACAATAGTATAAAGAGCTTTGAAAACATTCCCACAGGAATGGATATTGCCAAAAGTATTTCAGACGGATTTGCCAGAAACTGTGTGGCAATGAAAATTGATGATCGGCTTTTGGATTTAAGCGGGCTCATCGAAAAAGATACTGCCATCAGTTTTATAA
>JAFCZY010000030.1 GCA_019314105.1 Deltaproteobacteria bacterium | reverse complement strand
AACAGGGCGCCGGCATTCTGTATCTGATCAATATAATCAAAAGGATCTTTGACAATCAACTCAAGATGTTCAGGTGCAAGCCGGTTGGAAAGTTCGATTCCGGTCTCAATATCCGGCACCAGCATAATGGCACCGAAAGAATCAACGGATTGTTTTGCAATATCTTTTCGGGACAATTGTTCAATCTGTATTTTCAGGGCTTCAATCGTATTTTTTGCAAGATCTTCAGAATCTGTTACCAGTATGGAAGAGGCCATGACATCGTGTTCAGCCTGAGAAAGAAGGTCTGCTGCCAAAAACTGGGGATTGGCATGCTTATCAGCAATAATCAGTATTTCACTAGGGCCTGCAATCATATCAATTCCAACGGTGCCGGAAACAATTTTTTTAGCAAGGGTCACATAAATATTTCCGGGGCCAACAATGACATCCACTTTTGGAATGGTTTGGGTTCCATAGGCCAGGGCACCGATGGCCCAAGCGCTGCCAGCTTTAAAGACTGAGGTAATCCCGATTTTTCGGGCTGCGACAAGAATATGCGGGTTAATTTCACCGTTTTCCATGGGCGGGGTCATAAGATTAATGGAGGGAACACCGGCTGTTTTTGCAGGAATCCCACCCATCAGTACAGATGACACCAGGGGGGTTTTTCCTCCCTTGGCTCCTGGAGCATAAACACCTGCAGCACTCACGGGGTTTACAAGCTGCCCGAGCATGACACCATTTCTCGGTGTGTCAATCCAGGAGTTTTCTTTCTGTTTTAAATGAAAATATTCCAGTTGATTGACAGATCGGTCAAGGGCGTTTAAAAATGATGCATCAACATTTTTTAGTGCGATTTCAAACTCTTCCGGCGTCACTTTTAAAGAATCGATAGTGACCTTGTCTGAATCAAATTTGTTGGTGTATTCAACAAGGGCCTCATCCCCCCTTGTTTTTACATCTTCAAGATAGGCTTCAACCGCCTCATAATCTTGTTTTGAAAACCCCAGGCCCCGATCTATGGTATCTTTCACTCTTTTTTCTGCACTCTTGGAAGGATAGTGGTATAGTTTCATTTTTTTTATTGTTCCAAAAAAATTATAGTTGATATTGTGATGATTATATGGTCTTTAAATATTGATAAATTTCAGACATATATAAAAGCTTCGGCTCTTTTTATAGCAGAAGAAGATCTATAAATCCATCAAATAAAGTTGAACAGGGTTATTTCAGGAAAAGTTCCAAGCCTTAACGGCGGCCCCCAGTATCCGGTACCCTGGCTGACATAAAGCTGTGTGGCTTGATAGTGGTATAATCCTTTCACAAATGGGTGTTTGATCTTGATAAAATAATTAAACGGGAAATACTGACCGCCATGGGTGTGGCCGGATAATTGCAGATCAAATCCTGCCTGTGAGGCCCTGTAAATACTTTTGGGATGATGGGCGCAGAGCAGTTTGAAACTCTTTTCAGGGCATCCTTGAATGGCTTTTTCGGGACTTGATTGATGATCCTGGAAAAAAGTTCCGGCCCTGATATCCGTCACGCCTGCAAGGGTTAAAAGTCCGTTGTTATATTCGATCACCCGGTGTTCATTGATGAGCGGTTCAAACCCTAACTTCTCTACTTCGTGAATCCATCTTTTTGCACCGGAATAATATTCATGGTTGCCGGTGACAAAATATTTTCCAAGGGGTGCGCAAAGGTCCATCAGAGGGGAGACATCAGGGGCAAGGTCCTGCGGAGACCCGTCTGCAAGATCTCCTGTAAAAACAACAAGATCAGCTTTCAGGGTGTTGATTGTATCACAGGCACGCTTAACATAATCATATTTGATGGTAGAGCCCACATGAAGATCTGTAAATTGAACAATTTTGAGCCCTTTTAAGTCTTTGAAGTCTTCTTTTAATTGAATATCAATTTGGACAACCTTTGGATCCTGCAGGGCATTGACATATCCAAAGGCAGTGGTGGATGTGCTTAACGCCGTGATTGTTAAACCTGATGCCTTAAAGAGAAACCGTCTTCTTTCCGGGTTAAAAAAAAGTGGCTTTTCTGATGTTATAAAGAGTTGTTTTGTTTTTAATATCATCAAAGACGGTATGATCAGAAGATCTCGGAAAAAAGCAAGGCAAAAAAGGTAACTGACAAGGCCAAGTGATGTATATCCGATCCAGGCTAAACCCGTTGAAATACCAGGAAAAATAAAGTTGACCCGTAAATAAATATGTACCATCAAAGAGATAAAGGAAAGGGAAAAGATACCCCAACAGCAGAGTGCAACCCGTTTTTTCAGAAGAGACGGGATTAACCTGAAACCAGTGTAAAGGTAAATGATAAAAAGAAAACTGCTGAAAATGAAAAAAAAGGTCATTTGGTTCTCTTAAATATTGACAGGGTTACGCTATAATTGAAAAGAATAAGGGCAGAAGGACTGCCTTTATTCTTTTCAAACGCTATTTAACCTTACGATTTAAAAATTGAGCGTTTTTGACAATTCCTCGGAAGTAAAATCCCATGTTGTATTATGGGGTGGAAATGTTTCATTAAACATCTCGGGAAGTTGGTCATCAACCTCGGTAAACCCGGCTCTTCTGTTAAATTCCTTTTCATTGTTCAGTACTGATTTTCCAAGAGCAACCACATCATCCGGTGTGAGCGTCAGTCCATATCTTGCGTTAAGCATATTTACAATGGTGGGAACCCCATCTTCATTGTCCAGCACGGCAAAGGCAATAAACAGACATAATCCTGCGGAATCAATGGCTGCTGTGGCGATCTGAAGGTTCTGGGAAAGCTCGACATTGCCTTCTTTTTTGCAGGGGTCAATGGTTCCGCCGACATCCAGAATATTGGCTGTAACGCCATATCCGGCAGTATGATCCGCCCCCATGGGAGTTGTGGCATAAGTGACCCCTTGGCCTTTACAGGATCTTGGGTCATAGGCGGGAAGCGCCTGTTTTTTCACCACAGGAATCCGGTCTACTCCAAGGGCATCACCTGTGAACACAGCACCACTGCCTATGATTTTCCCTTCAGGAGCAAAATCCCCCACTTTTGACAGAAGATCTATGGCTGCCTTTCCGTCTCCCCAAGGAATCATGCCGCCTTCCATGGCAATCCCTAATGCAACCCCCATTTCAATAGTATCCAGGCCGAAATCATCGCAAAGTCTGTCCAGCATGGCGATATCGTCGAGTTCTTTGATGGTGGTATGGGCACCAAATGCCCAGATGGTTTCATATTCAAACCCTGTAGTAAGAACCTTTCCGTCTTTATCATGATAAACATTGGAACATTTAATCACGCATCCCGGATGGCAGCCTTCGGAAACAACACCGCCTCTTTGCTCAATGAGCTCAGACATTTTTTCACCGCTGATATCCTGGGCATGCTCAAACCGGCCGGATCGAAAGTTTTTGGTAGGAAAAGCACCAGCTTCATTGACCAGATTGACCAGAACTGCCGTACCAAAGGAAGGCAACCCCTGGCCGGATACAGGATGATTTCTTAACATTTCCACCCATCTTTTATTGGCGGCTTTAAACGCGTCCGGATCTTTAATTTCAACACGAGGAGCGCCTTTATCATCGATGACGATGGCTTTAATTTTTTTGGATCCCATGACGGCACCAAGCCCTCCTCTGCCATGGGCGCGTCCCGGTCTTCCATTCAAATCCGCCTGGTTCATGCTGGCCCCTTTGAGGCATTGTTCACCAGCCTGGCCAATACTGATAACAGCAACATTTTTACCGTATTTTTGCCATAGTTTTTCCATCACTTCATAATTACCCGCATTCGTAAGATCTCCTGCCGGCAGAAGTTCAACCCCGTCATTATTAATCACAATAATGCTGAAGTCATCTCCATCCGGCTTATCTTCAAGAACCAGCGCGGCAATGCCCAGTTTAGCCAGTTTCTGGGAAGCATATCCACCGGAATTACTTTCTTTAATACCACCTGTCAACGGCGATTTTGCGCCGGCGGACAGTCTGCCTGAATTGGCTGCAGGAGATCCCGTAAGAAGCCCTGGAGAAAAGATCAATTTGTTTGCCTTTCCAAGCGCATGACAGGTCGCCGGCACTTCATCCAGAATCATTTTGGATGTGAGTGCCCGGCCCCCAAGACCTTCATAAGCTTTTGGCATTTCTTCAAACCCAAAGGTTTTTTCTTTTGTATTTACCCTTAAAAATTTTCCCATTTTTCCCTCCTTGGCAAAAGTTAATAAAAAATAACTATCTGTTTTTCTTAAGAAAGGTTGCCTGAATCTGACAGATCAAGCAATCCTTCAAGGTCTTTAATTAAAATGGTTTTGGTCTGTACCTCAATATAAGAAGACGCCATCATTTTTTTAAATATTCTGGAAACCGTTTCAGGAGTGGTGCCGATCAAGTTGGACAATTGTGCTTTTGATATGGGAAGAACAACTTGTTTGGTATTTTTCTGTTCTTCGGAAAGTGTGAGAATATAGGCTGCAAGCCGTGCAGGGACTTCCTTTAAACTTAAATTTTCAATCTGTATGGTAAATTCCCGAAGCCGCTTGGACAGATCTGCCAGAAGAATCATCCCCAGTCCGGGTGTTGCAGTAATCAACGCTACAAATTTATTTCTGGGAAGAAAAATAATGACGGATTTTTCAAGCGCCATGGAAGAGGCGGGGAAATTTTTTCCTTCAAAAACCGGGACCTCTCCAAAGGTATGACCGGGACCATAAATATGAAGAATCTGTTCTTTGCCTTCAAAGGAAAGTTTAAAAATTTTAATTTTCCCTTGTTCAACCATATATAACCCGTTTCCCTTGTCTCCTTCATGGAAAATCATCTCTCCTCTGTCAAACTTGAGAGATGAGGCAATGGATGATAATTTTTTCAGATGATCATCAGAGAGACCTGAGAAAAGAGGGATTGTTTTTAAATTTTTAATACTATATAATTTCCCGGTTAATGTTCAAAAATAATTTAAAAATTTTTAAAATCAAAAAATAATTTATCAAAAAATAAGATTACTTGATCCAGGTCAAGGATTTCCCTCTTTATTTATAATAATTTCAAACCAGGATGTAAAGATTAATTGTTCGTTAACTATAATATAAGGAGAAAGTACTATGTTTTGTTTTCAATGTCAGGAAACAGCGAAAAACCAAGGGTGCACCATTAAGGGTGTGTGTGGAAAAGAAAATGATACAGCCAATCTTCAGGATTTGTTAATTTTTAACCTGAAAGGAATCGGTGTTATTGCCAGTGCGGCAAAGGCTCAAGGTGCAGAAACACCTAAAGATGCAGGCTTGTTTGTTGCTCAGGCACTTTTCACCACCATAACAAACACCAATTTTAATGAAGAAAAATTAGTTGAATGGATTCAGCAGGCTCAGAACGTCAAAAAAGAGCTTTATGAGAATGTAAAAGATAAGGTGGGCTCGGATCTTCATGAAAGTGCCACCTGGTATTCCGACGATACGGCTTCTTTTAAAGCCAAGGCTGAAACCGTTGGGGTCCTTGCCACGGAAAACGAAGATGTCAGATCTCTTCGGGAACTTCTGATTATCGGATTAAAAGGGATTTGTGCTTATGCCGATCATGCATCTGTTCTGGGCGTTGAAAAAGATGAAATTTTTGATTTTATTTTTGAAGCCCTTGCATCTACTACCCAGGATCTTTCTGTGGATGAAATGGTAGGGATGGTCCTTAAAGCGGGTGAAGTGGCAGTGACAACCATGGCAGCCCTTGATGAAGCCAACACAACTGCCTATGGTCATCCAGAACTGACTGAAGTCAATATCGGCGTCAGTACAAACCCTGGAATATTAATCTCAGGGCATGATCTTAAAGACATGGAAGAACTTTTAAAACAAACTGAAGGAACCGGCGTGGATGTCTATACCCATGGCGAAATGCTTCCTGCTAATTATTATCCTGCATTTAAAAAGTTTGCTCATCTTAAAGGCAATTATGGAAGTTCCTGGTGGCATCAAAATGAGGATTTTGAATCCTTTAATGGTCCCATCCTCATGACCACTAATTGTATTATTCCGATGAAAAAGAAAAACACCTATAAAGACAGAGTCTTTACCACTGGCGTGGTTTCTTTTCCGGGAATAAAACATATTTCAGACAGGGCAAGCGATGGCGTAAAAGATTTTTCTAAAATTATCGAACTTGCCAAAACCTGTCCCGCACCGGAAGAAATTGAAACCGGTAAAATTGTCGGTGGATTTGCCCACAATCAGGTATTGGCGCTTGCAGACAAGGTGGTTGATGCTGTAAAATCAGGTGCTATTAAACGGTTTGTTGTTATGGCCGGATGTGACGGTCGTCAAAAAGGAAGAAATTATTTTACCGAAGTTGCTGAAAAACTGCCAAAAGACACCATCATTCTGACTGCCGGATGTGCAAAGTACAGATACAATAAGCTTGATCTGGGTGATATCGGCGGTATCCCAAGAGTATTGGATGCGGGTCAGTGTAACGATTGTTACTCTCTGGCGGTGATTGCCCTTAAACTGAAAGAAGTTTTTGAGCTTGATGATATTAATGACCTTCCAATTTCCTTTGATATTGGATGGTATGAGCAAAAAGCCGTTGCCGTTCTTCTGGCGTTGCTTCATCTGGGCGTAAAGGGTATTCGACTGGGGCCCACACTGCCGGCATTTATTTCCCCGACAGTACTGAATGTATTGGTTGAAAATTTTAATATTAAACCGATTACAGAGGCGGATGCTGATATTGAAGCCATGATGCAGGGTAAGTAAATTAAGATGTAAAATTTGTAAGGTGAGATTTGAGAAAAATACATTATCTGTTCTCAAATCTCACCACTTACCACGCAAATCTCATTAAAGGAGGTTTAAAATGAAATGTCCGGGACAAGATACCCAATACTGGAATAAGGATGCTATCTTTGAAACGAAATGTCCGGAATGCGGTCATCCCATGGAATTTTTCAAGGATGATGCTACTCGAAGATGCGCAAACTGTAAGAAAAAAATTGTTAATCCCAAGATGGATTTTGGCTGTGCCTCCTATTGTAAATTTGCCGAGCAATGTCTTGGCACGCTGCCTGAAGAATTTGTTGCCCAAAGAGAGGATCTCTTAAAAGATCGGGTGGCTGTAGAAATGAAACGATATATGGGAACAGATTTCAAGCGTATCGGGCATACCGCAAAGATGGCCAATTTCGCAGAAAAAATTGGGAAAAAAGAAAGGGCAAACCTTGCCGTGGTTCTTTGTGCGGCATATTTATATGATATCGGTGTGAAAAATGTTCTTGAAAAATATGATTCAATCAAGCCTGAATATATGGCAGAAGAGAGTCCGAAAGTAGCCAGAGAACTGATGGAAAAACTGGGAGCAAAAGAAGAATTGATTAATGAAGTCATTGATATCGTGGGACATCACAATCGCCCGGCAGAAGATGACAGTTTGAACCGTAAAGTCTTGCATGATGCCGATATGCTCACTCATATGGTAAGTTGCGAAGGAAAAAACGGTGTGGATGACAAAAAATTTTTCGCCAAGCTTGACCGGCTTTTTCTAACCACAGCTGGTAATGAATTGGCTAAACAAGTGTTGGTGGAGACGAATTAGAAAATAATGTTGAATCCTATGCGACCCGCAAAAGCGCATGGGATTCAAATTAATATAGCGTAAGGGGGACAACATGAAAATAATGAGAAAAATTATAGAAATAGACGAAAAATTGTGTGATGGCTGCGGTAATTGTGTGCTTGCCTGTGCAGAAGGGGCGATTCAAATCATAGACGGCAAGGCAAAAGTGATTGCGGATAAATATTGTGATGGCTTAGGGGCGTGCATTGGTGATTGTCCCCAGGATGCGTTAAAAATTATAGAAAGAGAAGCAGACGATTTTGATGAAGAAGCCGTTGAAGTATTTTTAAAACAGCAGAAAGCGGATAAAAAGCAGGCAGAACCTGATGGTTGCGGATGTCCTTCCACAACCATCAGTACCTTCCCGACAGCCAATGCGGGGGCTTGTGACTGTGCCAATAAACCAAGCATACAATCGTCCGGCGGCGCATCCAGCCTGGGACACTGGCCGGTTCAGATTAAACTGGTTCCTGCCGGCGCACCCTTTCTCAAAGATTCGAATCTTGTGATTGCAGCCGATTGTGTGCCTGTGGCATACCCCACTTTTCATGCAGATTTTTTAAAAGGGAATACTGTAATGATAGGGTGCCCCAAATTTGACAATGCCGATGAAAATGTAGAAAAACTTTCCCAGGTTTTTAAAGTGTCCGGAATCAAGAGTATCACAGCTGTCATCATGGAAGTGCCTTGTTGTTCTGCCATGCCCATGATCATTAAAAAAGCCCTTGAAAAAGCAGGTGTTGATATTCCGTATAAGGAGGTTGTGGTCAGTTACCGCGGAGAAATTCTTCCATGAAGTGGTCCCGGGATGCAGACAGGGCCATAAAAAAAGTTCCTTTTTTTATAAGGAAAAAAGTAAAGAAAAAAGTTGAGGAGTTTGTTACACAAAAAAGAAAGGCATCTGTTGACGTATCAGATGTGACTGAATTAAAACAAAAGTTTCTGTCCAAAGGCGGAATGGAAAAAGATATCAAAGGATATGAGGTGTCCACCTGTTTTGGGAGTTCGGGATGCCCGAATACGGCGAATTCTGGCACCCGGCTGGCAAAGGATATTGAAACAATGATTGAACAAGAGGATATCCTTTCTTTTTTAAAAGAGAGCGTAAAAGGGGATTTAAAATTTCACCATGAATTCAGAATTTCACTTTCCGATTGCCCCAATGCCTGCTCAAGACCCCAGATCGTGGATATTGGCATCATTGGAGCGGTTCTTCCAGGGATTTTCGATGAAGCCTGCACTCTTTGCAATGCCTGCGTTCAAGCTTGTGATGAAAACGCCATTACGCTTGATGAGGGGGATGAAACGCCTTTGATTAATTATAATCAATGCCTCATGTGTGCCAAGTGTATAAATGCCTGTCCCACCGGAACCATTGGAGAAAAAGAAAAAGGTTTTCGGGTGCTGTTGGGGGGAAGGCTGGGGCGTCATCCCAGGCTTGCCATGGAAATATCCGGGCTCCACACCCATGATGAGGTATTGGGCATCGTTAAAAAAAGCCTGACATTTTATAAAGAGACATCTAAAAACGGCCAGAGATTTTCCCATATTCTCTCCTCTGTGGATCAGATTTTGTAAGAAATTTACCTATACCAGAATCAGAAATCTTCCAATTGATTCGTTGACTTCATATATAGTAGCCTGTTAAATGGTGGAGATGGAATTTTATGTTTTAACAACAACAAACAGGAGGATCGTATGAAAAGTAAACAGTTATTAATTATTGGGTTTATCGCAGTTCTCACCATGGCATTTTGCCAGACCGCTTTTTCAAAAGAAAGACTCGTATTTGGTGGCGGCCCTGCCGGTGGCACATTCCAGGTGGTTGCTAATGCAGTTCAGGTGTATAAACCCTTGAAAGAAGCTGCCACATTTAAAATACAGGCACAGTCTTCAGCAGGTTCCGTTGAAAACTTGAGAAAAACAAATTCTGGAAAACAACAGTTTAGCGTTGTTTATTCTGGTCATGTTTATCTGGGCCGAAATGGCATGATGAAAAATGATACCAAAAAATATGAAGATGTCTTGGCTGTTGCATGGCTCTATGGTGCACCGGGTCAGCTTATTGTTCGTGCAGATTCCGGAATTAAAAGCGTAAAAGATCTGGTGGGCAAAAAAGTGGGTGTTGGGAATGCCGGTTCTGGTGCATTTGCAAACTGTGAACTTTTTTTCAGCCACATGGGTGTCTGGGATAAAATTGAAAGAAATGCCATGGGCTACAATGATGCCGCCCAGGCATTTGGTAACCACCAGTTGGATGCTTTCTGGCTGTTTACAGCTTTTCCGAGTGGTGCAGTCATCATGGCGGCACAGACCAATGACATTGCCCTTGTAAATCTTGATGCAGATGCCACAGCAAGCGGATTTTACAAAAAATATCCATACTTTGCAAAACTGTCTGTTCCTGCAGGGACCTATAAGGGAGTAGACTATGACTCTCCTTCCTTCCAGGATTCCGCCCTTTGGGTAGCCAATTCAAAAGTGTCTGCAGATTCTGTATATGAAATACTTTCCCTTATTTATACGGATGAGGGGCTGGCCCATATGCATGCTGCTAAAAAGACATTTAAGAAGATGGCCCTTGCAACCGGCGCTGACGGTGTCGTAACGCCTTTTCATCCGGGTGCTATAAAATTCTGGAAAGAGAAAGGTATTTTAAAATAGACATAAGTTAATTTAATGGGTATATCTTATTAAAGATGCGAGGTTTTAAATAAAAAAAATTCGTATCCTTTAACCGGTAACTGAATCTTTGGGGAAAGATTTGAAATCTGCCCCCAAAGATTTCAAACAACAAAAAGGCAAACCGTGTACGAAGAGCTAAATAGATTTGAGCAGATCGTATTTGATGTATGCTCAGTGTTCCTGGTCATTTTTTACTCCTATGCTGCGTTGATTCATCCCATGGCAACCCAGTATCACAGGGGAGCGTATGTCATTATAACCTATGTTCTTATCTTCCTGTTATATAAATCAAAATCAAAAATTATGAGGGTTGTAGACTATATCCTCATCCTTCTTTCCCTTGTTTCCATCGGCTACTGGATGTTTATGTTTGAAACAATTAATTACAGGACCGGTGCTGAAACACAGACCGATATGGTATTTGCCATTATCGGAGTATTAATTGGTATTGAACTGGCCAGACGGGTGGTCGGTAATGTATTTGTCTTTTTGGGCGTCGTCATGCTGACCTATGGTATTTACGGGTATCTGGCGCCGGATCTGGTTTCCCATGCAGGCGCTCCTTTTACTGAGCTGTGTGTCAGTATATTTTATAAGAGTGACGGGGTCTTTGGCATTATGGCCAATGTTCTGGCCACCTATGTGATTTTGCTTTTTTAGAAAAATGCGGGGCACAGAAATTTTTTATTGACTGGCCCCTTGCTGCCGTCGGTCATACAATTGGCGGGCCTGCTAAAGTTTCTGTTATTGCCTCGGGACTTTTCGGCTCCATTTCAGGGTCTGCCATTGCCAACACAGTTTCTACAGGCATGTTTACCATCCCCATGATGAAAAAAGCGGGATTTAAACCCCATGTTGCCGGCGGAATAGAACCGGCTGCTTCCATTGGTGGAATGTTCATGCCGCCTATTATGGGTGCGGGTGGATTCATCATGGCAGAGCTGACAGGCGTACCCTATTCCAAAATTATGCTTGTGGCTATATTTCCCGCGTTTATGTATTTTTTCAGTGTTTTCTGTATGGTCCATTATTATGCCAAGATGCATAATATTGTGGGTGAAAAATCAGAAGCGTCAGCCATGGAAATTTTTAAAAAAGAATGGTTTTATATGATTCCCTTGATTGTTATAACCATTTTTATGCTCTACGGCTTTTCTCCCGGATACTCAGCCATGATAGGGCTTGTGTCCTGTATTGTCATCAGTTATGCAAGGAAAGAGACCAGAATCGGTCCCAAAAGATTTGTTATAGCTGCAAGAGAAGGGACTGCCAACAGTCTCAAGATCGGTGCAACGGTTGGTATTATCGGAATTATCATCGGTGTTTTGACGTTTTCGGGTCTGGTGCTGACCTTTGCCGATATTGTGATCGAGCTGGCAGGTGGTTCTTTATTGCTGACCATATTTCTGATAGCCCTTGCCTCCCTTGTGCTGGGAATGGGAGTGCCGGTGACGGCAGCCTATTTGATTACAGCAGTTGTTGCTGTTCCTGCCCTGACCCATCTGGGAGTCAATGAAATAGCCGCCCATATGATTGTTTACTGGCTGTCTCAGGATTCCAATATCACACCGCCAGTCTGTATAGCCGCCTTTGCCGGTGCAACCATTGCAAAAGCCAATATGTGGAAAACAGCCTTTACGTCATTTAAATTTGCAAAATTTTTATACCTGGGCCCCATCCTTTTCGGTTATGTACCCGGGTTTTCCCTTAATGGCAGTTCAACCGATATTATCAAGGCATTTATCCTGATTCTGTTTGGTACCTGGCTTTATTCGTGGCTCCTCAGTGGTATCTGGTTTGGTAACATAAAAGATCTTTTTAAAAAAAAACCAGCATAGAAAACATCTAAAAAAAATTATATCACCCTTGACGGTTTATTCGTGTCAGGGGTGATTTTTTTATTGAAAAATTAGTTGCAATGTCAACGATTGTGAGATAAGAAATACCCGTATGGAAACATTTGAGAAAGTTATTGATTCGTCTATTGCATATCTAGTAGGCAGAACATCCAGATCAATTATTAAAAGATTGACTAAAAAATTTTTAGATGCCGGGTTTGATGTGAGCTATGAACAATGGAGCATCCTTGTCCATCTGTATCGAAAAGATGGACGAACTCAGCAGGAACTTTCCAATATAGCGGTTAAAGACAAGGCTGCCATTACAAGGCTTTTAAATGTTCTGGAAAAAAAGAACATGGTGTTAAGAATACCGGACAGAAATGATAAACGAAGCAAGCTTGTTTATCTGACCCATAAAGCCAAGAATTTTAAACCAGAATTGATTGGTGTTGTTGAAGAATTGTTAGAAGAGGCGGAACAGGAAATCCCTCCGGAAGAAATGGTTCAATGCAAAACTACTTTAAATAAAATATTTTCTAATTTTGACCGGCTGAATCAATAATTTATAATTCTACCAGTTTATTTTGAATAGCATATCGGGACAAATCAGCATTGTTACGTAAACTCAATTTTTTTAATATTCTTGCTCGATAGGTGTCAACTGTTTTTATACTGATGTTATAGGAAACAGCGATTTCTCTGTTTGTCGAACCCATGGCAAGTTTTCGCAATACTTGAAGTTCTCTCATGGACAGAGATTCCGTAATCGTTTGATTTTTATTTCCACGGATTACTCTAAGAGCCAGCGCTTCGCTTGCTTTTTCCGTTAAATATCTTCCCCCGGAATAAATTTTTTTTACAGCGGCCACAAGCTGTTCAGGAGCAGACTGTTTTGTAACATATCCAAAAGCGCCTGCTTCTATCGCTCTGATAACGTATTGCTCTTCATCATGCATGGTTAAAATAAGGACGGGTACATCCGAACAATAACTGGTTAATCGGGTCACTACTTCAAGTCCATCCATACCCGGCATGGAAATATCAATAATGGCCACATCGGGGTTTTTATTCATGACCTCATCCAAAGCGGTTTCTCCGTCTGCTGCTTCGGCAATGACTTCAATTTCATTGCTTTCTTCCAGCACTTTTTTTAATCCCTCTCTGACAATGGTATGGTCATCTGCAAGAAGTACTTTAATCATGGATTATCCTTTTATTTTTACTTTACAGCAAATACTTGTACCTTCGGACAATCGGGAAAATATGTCAAGTTTCCCACCGACAAGATTGGCCCTTTCTCTCATTCCTTCGAGTCCGAATTCGTTAATTCCTTTGGTTTTGTGGATTTCAAAACCGCACCCATTATCCTGAATGAAGAGAACGATTCCCTCTTCATCAGTTTTAAGTTCAACTATAATGGTGGTGGCCTTTGAGTGCCTAAGGGAGTTGGTTACAGCTTCCTGACCAATTCTGTATAATGCCGTTGCAAGTGTGTCATTTATTTTGGGAATTTTATCATGTTTGAACACGCAGGAAACATTCGAGCGGTTTTCAAAATCTGTCAGCAATGATTCCAGTGCGTCGGTAAGCCCCAGGTCATCCAGTACTCTCGGTCTCAGGCGGTAGGCCATATCTCTTACATCATGAATGGTATCATCGATTAAAGAGCACATTTTTTCTGCTCTATCGTTTGCAGTCTTATCAATTCCGGTTAAATATTTTTTAATCCATACTGCGTCAAAGCGAAGGGCAGTCAATACTTGTCCTAAATGATCATGAAGTTCCCTTGCAACAAGCGCTTTTTCTCTTTCTTGGGAGGTAATAATATTTTTGGATATATTTTTCAGACTTTCCTGGGTTTTTTCAAGCTGGATTGTTCTTTTTTTTACCTGTTGTTCCAGATCAAGAGAATATTGGGACAGCTTTTCCTTGGCAACCTGAAGATCTTTCTGCGTCCGATTTTTTTCCGTTACATCTACACTTACAGCCAGAGATCGGAGAATTTTACTTTTTTCATCCTTAACACCATAGCCGGATAGCAAAATATCCATTTTCTCTCCATTTTTTTTGATATAGGTATAGGGGATATCTTTACAAAATCCAGTATTGAAGAATTTTGGAAAGATCGCATGGAGCGCATACTGTTGGGATTCAGGTGTAAAAAAACTGATAAGCTGTTTGCCAATGACTTCTTCTCTTTGATATCCTGTTGCCTCCATCCAATGATCAGATACCCGGATAATTTTTCCTTCTGTATCAATTGAATGAAGCATAACAGGGGTTTTATGATAGATATGCCGGTACCGTAATTTCCTGAATTCCCAACTGGTAAAGAATCAGAACCAGAATACCGGTCAGGATTAATACAGAAAAGATAACAGGCCCAATAACTCTGACAAAGGGTTTTGAGATCTGTTTTTCAATTTCTTTATAATTTCTTAAATTAATGACCCGCCAGCCTGGATAATTTACCACATTAAAGCTGGTAAAAAGGTATTGAATATTCTTTTTATCTGTTACATCATCGGCTTGATTTTTTGAAAATCCAGTCCAGACCCATGGCCCATTACCGAATTGTTTTGAATTTGTCAGGGAGTCCATTCTTTCTTCAGTAAGTTCCCATAAAAGCTTGAACCTTAATGCATCTTTGTTGGAGATAAAAATAATGCCATCAGGATCGATAAAAAGGAGGGTGTCATCAGATTTTAGAAACAAATTTGTTTCAACAAATTCTACAGATGCCTTAATGACAGCAACCCCAAGGATGGATCCATGGCTTTCATCATAAACCGGGTGAGAGTAATAAACGCCTCTTTTTCTGGACGTGGTGCCAAGCGCAAGATAGGTTGCAGGGTTGCCATTGATGGCCTTTTTATAGTAGGGTCTGAAAGAAAAATTTTTTCCCACAAAACTGTCATGGGCATTTCGATTGCTGGAGCATAGTGTAATGCCGTTTTTATCCATGAGATAACTGACTTCAAGATCAAGGGATTTTGTAAAATTATCAAGGATCTGGTTGGCCTGGTATATTGATTCCAGATTGGTATCTTTAAGTACATTTTTTAATTCTTTAATCCCAGAAAGGGTCTTAACCGGCTTAATATGTTCGGAAAGATAAGTGGAGAGCTGATCTGTCAAAAGTTTTAGTCTGGAATAAGCATCAGCTTCCGTTTTTTGAACGGCAGCTTTTCGAAAAGAGTAATAATATGCAAGGCCTCCGGCTGAGGCCGATAAAAATGCAAACAAAGCCAATATCGATATAATGATTCGAAGTCGCATAAAAAGAAGTATATCTGCATGACCCGGTTTTTTCAATAACTTTGCCAACAGGGCGTTTAAAAAACATTGTGAATTTGTAAGATCTCTTATATTATATGTTATCATAGTTTGTCATAAACAATAACGAAAGGGGCAGTATATGCCGGTCATCACATTTAATGCATTTTCATTTTTACAAAAAAAGTTGAATGAAAAACAGATTGAATATTCCAATGCGACCATGACGCTGAAACAGGGAACCCGTGCAAAGGATTTAATCAGACAGGTTCAATTGGTGCCTGAAGATGTTGAGGTCGTGTTTATTAATGGAAAAGTGGCTCCTTTTGATACGATTATTAAGGATAATGATCGTGTGGCCCTGGTACCTCAGGGTACGCCAGGGCCTTACAGAGTTCTGCTTGGGTTCAAAAATAAAAAATTATAGTGACTGATACAACAGCCATATCCCTTCCAAAAAGAGATAAAAAAAATTAAAAAATATGGCTCATATCAATATGGGCTTCAAAGTGCTCTTTTAAAAGGACATAGTCCCTCTCTTTTAAAGAGAACATGTCATCACATGGATCATTGATGTTCAATCCTATTGTTTTTAGCCATTTTGATAGAATCTGTGATGAATCAAAAAAACCATGCATATAGGTTCCGGCAACCCTGCCATCCTCTGACATGCAGCCATCTGTGTCAGTACAGGGCGTGCAATTTCTGGAACTGATCTCAAGCAGTGAGGCACCTGCATTTAAGGATGTATACCCCATGTGGATTTCATATCCTTTTCCTTTGGCATTCCCCCATTGAAAATCACTTAGGGTTGTCGTTTTCTGGGCTTTTAATGCGGTTTGAACGGGCAAAAGATTAAGCGCTTTCGTTCTTCCCGGAGTGCCTTCAAGCCCGTCGGGGTCATCGACAAATTCGCCCAGCATTTGATATCCGCCGCAAATACCGAAAATATATCCCTTTGAGTAATAATATTCTTCAAGGGGCACTTTGAATTTATTTATTAACCATTCCAGATCTGCCCGGGTATTTTTTGAACCGGGAATAATCACTGCATTAAATTTTGACAACTGATCCGCGTGGTCAATAAAAATGGTTTGAATTCCCTTTGTTTTTGACAGGGCATGGAAATCTGTAAAATTCGCAATATGGGGCAGCCGGATAATACCGATTGCCGGTATGTCAGGATCTAACCATTTGAAATTATTACATTTCTCAATCTCAACAGAATCTTCAGCATCAATTTTAAAATGCGTGTACCAGGGGAGAACACCCAATACTTTTTTGTGGGTCTGTTTTTCAATCCAGTCAACCCCATCCTTGAACAGAGCGATATCTCCTCGAAATCGATTGATAATAAACCCTTTAATCATATCCCGATATTTTTGGGGGAGGCACTCAAGGGTTCCGATAATCTGTGCAAACACACCTCCCCTGTGGATATCCGCCACAATAATTACATCAGCATCGGCATATTCGACCATGGGAAAATTCACAATATCAGTGGGCATCAGATTGACTTCAGCACACGACCCGGCGCCTTCCAGAATGATCCGATCATAGATATGTTCAAGGCGATCGAAGGCTTCACACGCCTCTTTAAAATAGAATCCTTTGTTTCTATGGTAATCCATGGCCGTATGATTACCATAGACCCTTCCGTTGAGGATAACCTGGGATTGCTTCTCCCCTGTCGGTTTTAAAAGGATAGGATTCATATTGACATGGGGAACAATTTTTGAGGCTTCCGCCTGGACAATCTGGGCCCGTCCCATTTCAAGGCCTTCGGGGGTAATGCCTGAGTTGTTGGACATATTTTGAGACTTGAAAGGTGCAACCTTTACCCCTTTGTCTGCAAGAGATCTGCAAAGCGCTGCGGCAATAATACTTTTCCCGACATCAGAACCGGTTCCAAGGATAGCGATATTTTTTTTCATCATTTTTCGATTCCAACCCTGGCGGTCACGCCTTTTTTATAATAATGTTTGATTTCTTTCATTTCCGTAACAAGATCTGCTTTTTCCATTACAGCGGCAGTTGCTCCCCGTCCCGTGATCACCAACTCAACATTTTCGGGCTTCATATCTATCAACGCCAGGAGTTCTTTTTCGGAAATGAGATTGCACATGACAGCGACATTAGCCTCTTCGGCAATGACCACATCATGGTTGTTTTCTTTTAAAAGTTCACATAACTTAAGATATCCCGCAGCACCCGCAGCAATATCCTCCATCAGATGGTTTTCCTTTAACAAAGTTTCCAAGGCCGTATTGTTCAACTATGATATTGTCAAATCGGGATAAGGCTTTGATTTCAGAGTAGTCCCCCTTTTTTAAAAACTGAACAATATAGACCTTAAGGCCTGCACCAGCAGCTCTGATGGCAAGTCCCAGGCTCGCTGTTGTTTTCCCTTTCCCATTGCCTGTGTATATTTGAACATACCCTTTCATATATGGCCTCCTAATATTTTGTTTATTTTCAAGTTTTATATTTTTTTGATGCCTATTGTTGCAAATCGACAAATGCTGTTAACAGACGGCCTTTCTTTTTTTAGAACCATAAATAAAAATTGTTTAAGCTCTTTGAAACTTGTTCCCCTGTTGCGCCTAATGTCGGCACTTAAGGCAGGAGGACTTAAAATTAGAGTTTCACGTGAAACGGTTTTGATCTTATAAGAACAAAATTTTTTTTCTGTTGCTTGATCCGTATTGATTGTGTCTGTCCAAAAGAGATTAGGCAGATTTCCTTTTTGGGTAAGGCCTTCTTTGCCTTGACCGATACCGTCTATTGGATTCATATTATGCCACCATATAGTAAAGGGTCCCCATTAATAGGATACTCAATACTCCGAATACCCGACCCGATAATAACAGCTGCAGCCCCATTTTGGGAGAAAAAATTTCCAGTATTGAATTTTTTGATGAGCAGGATAGAAATATGATAGCAAGCAGGGCGGCACAGGCACCGGTAAAAGCAAAATGCAGAAACGGAAACAAAAGCAGCACCAGCGGCAGAACAGGTAAGTATCCTTGGAAGTCGTACATCTAATATTACCGCCAAATAGATTTCGTTGGTGGTTTCTATGAAATGAAAATTTTCAAAGATTTTTCCTATAAGAATGTTGATGATATCCATTGAAAGGGAAGCGGACATCATTAAAATAAGAAAAAGGGGGGAAAGGATCACCAGATATCCTGTCCTCCCTTTTGATATGGCAACCGGTATACTCAAAATTTTGCCATAATCTACAGGTCAACGCCTGAAGCTTTTGCCGCATCTTTTATATTGGCTATAAAAAGATCTGCGAACTGATTATTAGAACCAAGACTCTGGAGAATTATTTCAATATCAAATCCAGCCTTGCTTAATATGGTTTTCCAGGAGTCTTCTTTTTCATCGGCCATGTCATTGGCAGCGTGGTCTCCGGCGACAATCATCAATGGCTTTAACAGGGTTTTGTCAATTTTAGGGGTATAATGGTTTAGGCTTTTTTTGACATCCTCAAGGCCAGGATATCCTTCAACGCTCCCAACAAAAGTTTTAACTTCAGGGCAAAGCTCTCTCCTTAAGTTTTGGAGTTCAATATATATACCCGTAGACCACAACCCATTTCCATGGCCCATATAAACAAGGACAATTCCCTTTTGTTTGGCAAGGACTATTTTATTAAATGGGTTCCATTTATCCCTGATGGTCTTGATATCCCTGATGGCATTCACATATTGCATTAAATCATGGTATTGTTCCATGTGAAACAAATGAGTAGGCTGAACGACAATATCCTTAAATTTTTGTCGAGTAGACATCTATTTCCTCCTATACTTAAACGTATAATTCGTGAGGAAATGACACCCCTCACAGAACCCGCCGTGCGGTTTTCCCGCAACGGGCTCTTCGCTAATATTCACTTTGACTGCCATAACGTATACAGGTTGTGATAAATTTTAGGC
>JAFCZY010000279.1 GCA_019314105.1 Deltaproteobacteria bacterium | reverse complement strand
AAAAAGTCCAGGAAAAACTAAAAGCGAAAAACCTTTTGGAGGCTGTGATAATAGACTGTTCCCATGACAACTCGGGGCAAAAACAAAAAGGGCAGCCATTTGTATTTAAAAGTGTGCTGGATCAACGGCTTGATGGAAATACCAGTCTGATTGGATTAATGCTTGAAAGCAACCTGTTTGAAGGCAATCAGAAATGTAATGGAGATACTAAAACACTTCAATACGGTGTCTCTATTACTGATGAATGCATCTCCTGGGAAACCACTGAGGGGCTGATCCGTTGCGCCCATGACAGATTATAAAAGTGATAGATTATAACAATGAAACCATCCTCATTTGAAAAAAGAGTAAAAAGAAGAATTACCGGCAGGGAACATGATTTTTTTGCTGTGTGTTCACCTGGATTAAAAAAAGTCTGCCAAAACGAACTGCTTGCGCTGGGAATTTCTGAAAATAGTCTGAAACCCATTCCGGGCGGCATTGAATTTAAAAGCAAACTGGCACCCTGCATGGCGTTCAATCTTAATTTAAGAAGCCCTTCAAGAATTTTGATGCGGGTCAGCCAGTTTAAGGCAGATTCTTTTGAAAAACTTGAAAAAAAATTAGCCGCCATCGACTGGAACCTCTATCTGCCGCAGAATTGTTCACTCAAGTTTAGTGTTACCAGTAAAAAATCAAGATTATATCATTCCGATGCCATTGCACAGCGATGCGAAAAAATTATTTTAGATCAATTAAGGTTGGGCGATACCGTTACCGTTCCGGGTAAAAAAAAATCACTCCAAACCATTTATATCCGGGCTGAGAAGGATGCCTTTACGATCTCACTGGACAGTACAGGTGCCCTTTTATTTAAAAGAGGGATCAAGCAAAACGTAGGCATGGCGCCGTTAAGAGAAAATCTGGCCTTTGCCATGCTGTTCTGGGCCGGTTTTTCAAAAGAAGACATATTGATTGACCCCATGTGCGGATCAGGCACCTTCTCTCTTGAAGCCGCCATGATGAAAACCAATCTGCCACCAGGATTTTTTAGGTCCTTTGCATTTGAAAACTGGCCTGGATTCAGCCACAAGACATATGCGTATCTAAAGAAACAGGCCCAGGAAAAATTTCTTGCGATTTCAGAAAAAGAGATCTTTGCATCGGATATCGATGATATGGCCTTAACTGCCCTGAAACAAAATATTTCAAACCATGACTTCACTCGTATGATTGACGTTTCGAAAAAAGATTTTTTTTCCATCCATCCATCTGGAATATCCCCAGAAAAAAAAGGGGTGGTAATGTTAAATCCACCCTACGGAAAAAGACTGGGTGAAAAAAATAATATCCGGTCTTTTTACCGTGAGATTGGAAAAAAACTGACGGCTGATTTTAAAGGCTGGCGTGTGGGGATCATCCTCCCGTCAAGAGGATGCAAATCATATCTTGAACTGAAACTTGAGCTAAGGCCCATTTTTCACGGTGGGCTTGATATTTTTGCCGGTATCGGTATGGTATGATTCATACTTTCAAAGACATCATCACCTCATGGAGGATGAGATCTTCAACAGCTTCAATTTTTCCAAAATGCCGGGTCAACTTGAATTCAACCTGTTGATAGGTTAATTGGGCCTGTTTTACCCGTTCGGGGATATCCACAAGAATATGGCTGCCGCTGCCGATGAAAAAAGGGAATATGACAATCTTTGTCGCACCCTTTTGCACCAGCTCATCAATCTTTTTTTCAAGGAGGGGGTCGGCAAATTGCAAAAAGGCATGCTCAACCTTTTCAAATGATCCTTTTGCTTTTTCAAGCACTCTTTCTGCAAGTGATGCAACTTCCAGGTTGGATTCTTTTTTCCGACTGCCATGGGCAGCAATAATCAATACTTTCACACTTTCCCCCCTGATGGTCTTTTTGCTTAATACAAAAAATCATCAACATTTTTTATTGTCCAGATCCATATATATCAAAAAAAATGCAATAATCAATAAATAACCATGGCTTTTGTATCTATTTCTATTTAAACTCCCAAAAGTCAGACTCGGTTGGAATGATGAATTTGCAGGAGTTGAATATGATTAAACTATTAATGGTTGGAATAGGCGGTTTTGCAGGATCTATCTGCCGGTATATTATCAGTGATTTATCCCACAGACTGTTTAATGATCCCTTTTTTCCCTATGGGACCCTAACGGTCAATGTAATCGGGTGTTTGTTAATCGGCATATTAGGCGGATTATCTGAAACAAGACAAGTATTTACCCCTGAAATTCGTGCGTTGATTCTTATCGGATTTCTGGGAGGATTTACAACTTTTTCAACGTTTGGATATGAAATATTCATGGCTTCCCGGGATGGACAGTTCGTTGGGGCGTTAACAAGCTTCATGCTTCATCTTATCCTTGGGTTCGGTTCTGTCTGGCTTGGATTTTCCATATCCAAACTATTATAAAGGAGGCTAATTTTATGGTTCTTCCGGAAAAAGGGCATTTGCTCAGGATCTTCATCGGTGAGAGTGACAAAAAAGACGGTGCTCCTCTATACGAATGGATTGTGAAAAAAGCAAGGAAACACGGATTGGCCGGGGCAACGGTGACTCGTGGTGTCTTAGGTTTTGGAGCACATTCAATGATTCATACCACAAAAATTCTAAGGCTTTCAGAAGACATGCCCATGGTCATAGAAATTGTCGATACCCTGAAAAAAATAGACGACTTCATGCCGGTCATTGATTATGCCATTACAGAGGGGTTGGCCATCATAGAAGAAGTAAGCATTCGGTTCTACCGGACAAGTTAGCTATATTTTTGATAAATTCTTGAAATGATTTGCTGTTACCGGTATAAAACCCTTTCAAATGACTCACTTTACGGGATACAAATAATGAATGATTCAAACAGGAAACCACATCTTTTCCCCGCCCGGGTTTATTATGAAGACACAGACCACTCAGGGGTTGTCTACCATGCCAATTATTTAAAATTCTTCGAACGGGCCAGAGAAGATATCATTGGCATTGAAGTACTTGCCGCCATGTGGCATGAGCAAGGCATCGGTTTTGCCGTTTATAAAATAACCTTAGGTTACCACGACGGGGCGGTTTTCGGGGATCTTCTCGATATTAAAACGACTTGGAAAAAAGAAGGGGATTACAGGGTTATCTTTTTTCATGAAGCCTGGCGTCCGAATGCAAAAAAGCCAGCCGTTACCTGCACCCTGGAACTTGTCTGCCTGGGACAGAACAAAAAATTATTGCCAATTCCGAATCTTAATTTTTTAATGGATACCTGAATCCTTTTGCATCTGTAAAACTATTATTTTTTGATTGACAGACAAGACTACCTTTGTG
>JAFCZY010000029.1 GCA_019314105.1 Deltaproteobacteria bacterium | reverse complement strand
TACCCTGGTGTTGAAACCCGGCGTTCAGGGGAGTAATGAAATCACCGGAGAATATCTGTCTTCCGATAAGAACACCCATGTCTTTGAATATTTAAGACGAAATTCCTATATTCCCTGGGGACATTTTGCATCCAATATGGCAAACGATGCCATCCGGTACAGCACTCAGGATCTTTGTCTTGAAGATATGAGAGGCATCCGCCATTTATACTACCAGCGTGCATTTGTGCGGCTTGCGGCAGACCTCGGCATTGCCTTGCCGGATAAAAGAGAGTGCCTGACCCAAAGCGGGCTTGAAGATCTCAGGGATAAAATACAGATAAAACTTAAACAAAACCCCGGCCCTTCCCTGGAATTTGACAATACCCTGTGGGGGTGGAACTTTGGATATGGATATGCCCAGTCCGGCCACAGACTTCATGCTTCTCATCAGATGATCCACCAGCAGAATGCCATGACCCCAAAGTATGTTCAAACCTGTTCAGGCCAAAAGATACCTTCCTTTTCCTGTGGCGATCTGATCGGTGATTTTATCCGGCAATATAAAAAAACAACAGATAAACACTTTTTTGATAATTATTTAGCTGCTATCCAAAACAATACAAGAACAGATGGGGCAAAGGGTGGAGAATCTTCACTTATTCTGATGGAAGATGACCACACGATATTATTTGTACCCAAGGCGCAGATTTGTGAGTGGGAACTGCAGCTCATGCCCAAAACCCCTTGCGGTAACATTATTGAAGCAGATATAAAGATGCGGAAATCCCTGGACAGGGGCATTCTAACCGCTGTAAAAATCCTTGAATCCCTTGGTGCTCAATTTGTGACCGCCATTGAATTCTCAAAACGGTTTGATTCAACCGATGCAGACCAGCATCTCTTATATTCATTCATCCCAAGACTACCTTATGCACCGGATACTTTTTCCGAAGCCCAGTTACGATGGATCAGCGGATGTTATCCCGAGGATTTCGCCCATGCATGCCGAATGGCAATCAACGCTTTTTAATGAAGGGATACAAAATGATTCTGCATGATTTTATTTATAAATGGGATGGGAAACGCACTTCAAAAGAAAAACCCATTGCCTGGTGGCCGGGATCATACCGGGTGAGAATTGTCAAACTGGAAATGGAGGATACCGGGCTCAGCTACCTCATTCCCTTCGCTGTCATCCTTAAAAATACAAGCACCCCGGCAACCATGGATATATCTTTAAGAAACTATATCCACAATTTTGCCCAAAAACTATCAAAAGAATATAATCTGAATATTGCTAAAACGCTATGGATTGAACTGGAGGATACCATCCGGGTGGCAATGCTGAAACCTGACCGGAAACTGGCCCATGAAACACTTTATTCCATATCTTGGCGACCCATCAGACCCAACGAGTTAAAAATGATCGAACCCTATATTATGGACATGTAAAAAAGGCTGGTTAACCATATTAACCAGCCTTTTTAATTCTTCTATTGAAAAATTAAACGATACCCTGATCCATCATGGCATCTGCCACTTTAACAAATCCGGCGATATTGGCACCATTAACATAATTGCCAAGGGTTCCATATTCTTCTGCCGTAGAAAGACAGGTCGCATGAATACTTTTCATGATGCCCTTTAGTCTATCTTCTACTTCATTCGCAGTCCATTTAATTCTCATTGCATTCTGGGACATTTCAAGCCCGGACACCGCAACACCGCCAGCATTGGCCGCCTTACCCGGTGCATAGAGCACATCATTGTCCAGAAACACATCAATCCCTTCCGGCGTGGTCGGCATATTCGCCCCTTCACACACCAAAGACACACCATTGTTTATCAGATTCTGAGCATCTTGGGCATTGATTTCATTCTGGGTGGCACTTGGGAATGCACAGTCTGCCTTATGGTTACAACACGGGTTATGACTTTCTCCCGCGTCACGAGCCATATACACTGCTTCAGGATATTTTTGCACATACTCTTTGATTCTGCCGCGTTTTACATTTTTCAGATACATGACATACTGGAGTTTGTCTTTATCTATCCCTCTTTCATCATAAATATATCCTGACGTATCAGAGAGTGTAACAACCTTTGCCCCCATCTGATTTAATTTTTCAACCGTGTATTGCGCCACATTACCGGACCCGGATACCAGGCAGACTTTGTCTTTAAGGGTATCATTTTTGACTGCCAGCATTTCCGCGGCAAAAAAGACCACTCCATACCCGGTAGCTTCCGGCCTTATCAGGCTTCCTCCCCAGTTAAGACTTTTCCCGGTCAGAACACTTGCAAATTCATTCCTCAATTTTTTGTACATGCCAAAAAGGTATCCGATCTCTCTTGCACCGACACCGATATCTCCTGCAGGAACGTCCGTATCAGGGCCTAAATGCCGAAAAAGTTCACACATGAAGCTCTGGCAGAATCTCATGACTTCATTATCTGATTTACCACTAGGATCAAAGTCTGAGCCCCCTTTTCCACCGCCCATAGGAAGCGTGGTCAATGCATTTTTAAATACCTGCTCAAACGCAAGAAATTTCAAAATGGAAAGGTTAACAGAAGGATGTAGCCTCAACCCGCCTTTATAAGGTCCAATGGCAGAGTTCATCTGGATTCTGAATCCTCGATTAACCCGAACCACACCTTGATCATCCACCCAGGGAACCCTGAATTGGATCACGCGTTCCGGCTCAATCATTCTTTCCACAATACCCGCGTGCCGATATTCAGGATTCTTATCCAGAACCGGTTTGACTGATTCAGCAACTTCTTTTACTGCCTGATGAAATTCTTTTTCAAACGGGTCTCTCGTATTAACAATGTCTATTATTGTATCCATTTTTTCTCTCCTACCTCCTGTTTAAAATAATTTTTAATATATTTCACAAATTTTCAAATTATACTCTACTCTGATTATCGTCAATCATAATCTATATTTTCTTAAAAAAATATGACACCCTCAATATCCGACCATAATTAATTTTCTATTTTATTCATATTTTCCCAAAAACCAGATATTGACTTCAAATTAATACAAAAATAGCGTATACATTTTTATGATAAAAAATCCCAACGCAGACAGAAATGAAAAGATTATCGCACTGACTGATCTGAAAACTGTTGTGGAAATAAAAAAACATCCCTCCATGGGATTTATTTTTCTCAAAGCGTTTTTAATGTCCCCCTTTCGCTCCAACACGATTAAGGATGATGCTATTGTCAATAGAACCCGGATTGTTTTGAAAAACTACTTGCCGGATAAAGAACGGATTGCGAATTACAGAACCGTCTGCGACTTTTCAGAAGACAGACCCGATATCATTCCCATATCCTATTTGCAGACACTCTTCATTGGCCTTCTGGGCAGATTTATTACCGCTTCTTTTTTCCCCATCAATCCATTGGGACTGATCCAGGTATTTCAGTCTTTTGAGCAGAAAAGGGCTGTGGCAACCGATGAAACCCTTGATCTTTCCTGCACCCTTGACACCATAAAGAAAACTGAAAAGGGCATTGAAACCAATTTTACCCTGGAAGTCATATCTGAAGGCAAACTTGTCTGGCAGGGCACCTCTACCTTTTTTACCCGAAGCCAGGTAAAAAAGAAAAAAAGACCAAAGAAAAAAGACGACATATTTCTGGAAGAAAAAGAGACTATCCTTGTACCATCTGGTACCGGCAGAAAATATGCATTAGTCTCAGGCGATTATAACCCCCACCATCTTTACACGCTCCTGGCAAAGCTTTTTGGATTCAAAAGGGCTATTGCCCATGGTATGTGGAGCCTTGCAAGGGTTATTGCAAGCCTTGACAGAAAATTTAGCCTTCCCGATGCCGTTCACATTGAAGCCTCTTTTAAACTGCCGATTTTCATGCCGGCAACCATTGTATTAGGATATGA
The DNA here is from genome assembly GCA_019314105.1 of Deltaproteobacteria bacterium. Classification (GTDB taxonomy): domain Bacteria; phylum Desulfobacterota; class Desulfobacteria; order Desulfobacterales; family Desulfobacteraceae; genus Desulfobacula. The sequence continues at coordinate 7,184 of JAFCZY010000029.1, read as the reverse complement.
CTGTCAAAATAATTCCGAAAACAACCCGACCCGTATCATTTTTGAACTTCGTGATAAACAAAAAGGACTGCCCCATATAAAGGGAAGGCTTTTGAACAAATATCAAGGTGAATTAATCTATACGGGGCACTGACCGGCGCCTGCCTGACTATTTTCAGTTAGTTACTGTCAGTGTCGATCCTCACCAGATTAAAATCAGCCAGGATGGTGTAAAGGCAGGGCACTACTAACAACACCAATATAGTGGACATCAGCAGCCCAAATACAATGGAACAGGCCAGAGGAATCAGGATCTGGGCCTGCATAGACTTTTCCGACAAAAGGGGCAAAAGACCTGCAATAGTGGTTACCGAAGTCAGTATAACTGCCCGAAACCGTTCCCTTGAAGCCAGTTTTCCTGCATAGTCCGCAGCTTCACCCCTTGCCATGTGCTGCTTGACAAACCCCACCAGAAGAATGGAGTCATTCACCACAATACCGGCCAGGGAAACAAATCCCAGAATACTGGGCATGGAGATGTCAAGTCCCATAAACAAATGGCCCCAGACAACACCAATGAATGCAAAAGGAATGGTCACCATGATCACAAAGGGTTCCTGAAAAGATCTGAACTGGAAACTCAACAAACAGAATACACCAAAAATACCAATGCCAAGGGCCTTTAGCATACCCCCCATTGAAGTTTTGGTTTCCTTGGCTTCGCCCTGAAGCCCAATTGAAATATCAGGAAATTGTTTTTTCAATTCCAGTATGAATCCGGCCTTTATATCGGTGATAATAGCCGCGGCATTGGCAACCCGGGTGTCCACATCCCCGGTAACCGTAACGGTCCGCTGGCCATCCACCCGTCTGATCCCGGTATATCCCCTGGTATGGGTAATAGATGCCACAGTGTTCAGGGGAATTCGATCCCCGTTGCCATTCATGAGATAAAAATTTTCAAGACTGGAAATGCTGCGCCTGTCAGAGGCAGCTATCCTCAGGTTCACCTCATAGGATTCATCCCGAACGATGATCTCACTGGCCGTGGTACCATAAAAAGCAGCTCGCAGTTGTTTTGAAACACGTCCGGCATCAAATCCCCTGGCCTTTGCCCCTGTTTTAAGCTTCACCTGAATTTCGGGCTTTCCCGGTCGCAGATCATCATAAAGATCTGCCACTCCCTCATATGCGTAAAGCCAGTTGATCAGCTTTGTGGAAGCCATTTTCAAATCATTGAGGTCATTCCCCGCAAACCGAATTTCAATGGGAAGCCCACCCGGACCGAAAGTAGGTTCTTTATAAGCAATAGTGATAATATCAGGGATAGCCCCTGCCAGGGATCTCCATTTATTGATGATATCATCCAAGGATCCGGATCTGGTTTCTGCGTTTAAAAGGTCCAGAGAAACCGTGGCCACATGAGGACCGCTTTCTTTGGCATCCGCATTGGTGTTGTAAAGCACACTGATATGTTCCACCATGTCTACACTGCCCGGCTGTAAAGGGGATAACGCCGCATTCATCTTTTGAGCCGCCGTTACAATCTTGTCCACGTAATATTCGGTTCTTTCCAGGGGAGTTCCCTGGGGAAATAAAATCCGGGCCTGGAGCACATCTCCTTCCATTTCAGGAAAGGCCCGAATCTTTAAGTATCCGCCGGCAATCATGGAAATGGAGGCAATAAAAGCAAAGATGACCAGACCAATAAATAAATACCTGAAATTAACCGCCAGATCCACCAACCGGCCAAGGAGCTTTTCCCTTACCCAGACAAGACCGGTATCAATTTTCTGCCGGAACCTGTTTTTAGGCCTGCCCGCAGGATTCCCGGCCAGGGAATGGGACAAATGATTGGGAAGAATAAAAAAGGCCTCCACCAGGCTCACGGAAAGGGCCAGGATCAAAATGACTGGAATCACGTAAAGCACTTTTCCGATATCTCCTTTCATGCTCAAGGCCAGTGCCCCAAAAATAAACAGGGTGGTCAAGAACGAAGAAAATACGCCCGCCGCTACTTCGGATATGCCGTCTACAATGGCATCAAAGGCCTTTTTCCCCTTTTCAAGGTGAGCAGCAATATTTTCGGCAATCACAATGGCATCATCCATGAGAAGGCCAAGTCCGATCAGCAGACCCACCATGGACAGCATGTTCAGAGACAACCCCAGATGTTTCATAAAGAAAAAGGTCAGCATAAAGGTAACCGGCAGTCCCATGGCCACCCAGAAAGAAAAAGAAAAAGAAAAAAAGAGCAACATGGCAAAAAACACAAGAATGAGCCCCTGGATTCCATTCTTTGCCAGCATTTGAAGCCGGTCCCGGACCACCTTGGACACATTCTGGGTGATGGCAAAGGAGATGCCTGAAGGGGCTCTCATCTGCTCATCTGCCAGAAAGGCTGTCACGGCATCCAGAATTTTTAAGGCATCCTCGGATTTGGTTTTGTTGATCTGAAGCAGCCCGGCCCGTTTCCCGTCAAACAGAATTTTATCTTCATCTTTCATGAAACGATCCGATATTTTGGCAATCTCCCCAAGTCTGATTTCTGCACCTGTTTCCCCGGATACCACAATGAGGTCCTCCAGGGCATACAGGGTTTTTCTTTCTTCGGAAAACCGGATCAGGATGTCTGAATCCCTTGTTTCCAGGCTTCCAGCCGGCAGATCAATGCTTTGGGCTGCCACAGCCCCTTCAATATCCGATACGGAAAGACCCAGGCGCATCATATTGTAAAATGGAATCTCAATTAAAAATTCGTGGTCGGAAAACCCCAGGATTTCCACCTGAGAGACCATGCTCATAGCCTTGAGCCTGTCTTTGAGATCCTCGCAGTAGAACTTCAAATGCACGGGACTCATGGGTCCTGTAACCGCTATAGACACAACCTGGTCGGTCCTGTTGATCCGTTTGACGATCACATCTTCCACCTGGTCCGGAAAATCATTGATGGCTTCCACCTCGGTTTTGATATCATTGAAAAACTCGATCATATTACCTTCATCCACCATTTCCACCACAATAGACGCCCTGTTTTCCATAGCCGTACTCCGAACCTCAGCAATATTGGTCACGCTGTCAAGGACGTCTTCGATGCGTCGGCACACGGAAGACTCCACATCTTCGGCAGTGGCACCGGGATACATCACCGTGACTTCAACGGCATTGGCGGAAAAATCAGGGAAAGTTTCCCGTTTCAGGTCAGTGACTGAAATCAGAACCAAGGCGATAAACATCAGCATGAGAAGATTTGAAGCCGTGGGATGGGCACACATAAACGAAATGGCCTGTTTAAACAAATTCATGTCACAATGCCTCCCCGGCGGCCTGACATTTCAGCTGTTTTGCAATGTCATCGGCATGAACGGGTTTCAACAGCATCCCCTCCACGGCCGGCACAAGGTCGCTCAGCACCAGAATCTCTCCTTGTTCAATCCCTGTGGACAGCACTGCTATATCCTCCATATGGAATTCAACTTTCACCGGCTTAATTTTAAGCCGGTTTTCTTTGGTGCAGATATAGATCTTTCCTCCATGTATGGAACTTCTAGGGATGATAAAGCGGTCCGGAACGGGCTTGCCCCGCAATTCCACCTCCACATACATATTGGTGATCAGGGGCGGGCGCTTTCCGAGAAGTATATTTCCATAGGGGTTATCCACAATAATATAAACGGTAATGGCCCCGGTCTTAAGATCTATGGACTCACTGGTCCGGGAAAATTGACCGTCCCATTCAATTTGATTCACCTTATCCATGGGAAGCCTCACCTTGGCAGTGATGCCAATAGCCCGACGGATCATCTCCATATCCGGCAATTCCAAGGCCATGGAACCCGCTTCCCGAGGCATGAGGTTTAAAAGTTTTTGGGGTGTTAATTGTATCAAAATTTCCGCCCTGTCAATGCTTTCAGCTTTAACCAGAACACTTCCGGCAGTCGCATACTGGTGAAGTTCAATATTCACTACAGACAGCCGGCAGTTAAAAGGGGCATAAATTTCTGTTTTGGCCACATCCAGACGTCGTTCACTCACTGTGGATTCCCCTGATTTTTTCTGAGCCAGCAAGGCTTTTTTCTGGGATGGGATCAAAGCCAGGGTATTTTGAAGGGTGTTCACTGTGGTCTGATGGGTCAAAAAAATTCTTTCCTCCTTTTCCAGATCAGAGGCGGAGATATACCCTTTGTCAAATAACTCTCGTTTTCGCTCCAGTTCCTGAGCAGCACTGACCAAAGATTTTTTTTCAATGGACAGCAATCGCTGAGTATTTTTCCGGGACTGCACAAGCTCCTTAAGTCGGGCATCAATATTCATGAGCTCTGCCACCCCCCGGGTTTCAGCTAAGCCGTATGGGGTAGTATCAATTTTAAGCAGAAGTTCACCTTTTTTAATAAAATATCCTTTTTTCAGATTTTCATTCATATAAACGATTTTACCGCTGACCTCAGAAATCGCTTCCCAGGTTCGGTCTGCCTCAACATATCCATACCCAATCGCTCTGGGAACAACCGGTGTCTTTTCCAGTGAAATCACCCGGACGGTCTGAACCCGCTCTTTGGACTCAAAACGAATGGGCGGCTGTTTGGTATTTTTCATCCATACAAAAAGAACCATTCCACAGACGATGGGAATAATAATCAATGATTTTTTCAACATTTTCATATACCTTTCTTTCACACTGATTTTTACCATTTTTTTGCCCCTTCAATGGTGACCATAAAACAACCCTTTATCCGGAAACCATTCCCCATGAAAAAAGGTCTTCCCTGGCAAGAATGCCGGAAGCCCTGGCTGTATTCACAGTCTCTCGACTCAAAATATCCATTATAACATAATCCAGACCTGATGCTGCCAGCATGGCAAGATAGCTTTGCTCCATAAGCCTCTTTTTCTTTTTATCCCCTGCCCCTGTGGTCAAATTGGAAAGCCCTGCAATGGTCCTCACGGGAAAACCCAATAAATCCGGTAATGTCCGGATGACATTCAGAACTGCCCTTGCCTGGACAATTCCGTCTTCCCAAGCCAAAGGCGGCACAATCGGATCAATAATGATCCGCTCTTTTGAAACCCCAGCCGTTTCAGCCCGCTCAAACAACTCAAGGGCAATCTCAAATCTTTGGGCCTCATCCTTTGGCACCCGGCTGTCAGAATACAAAAGGAACCCGATAATATCGGCATTATACGCCGCTGCCAAGGGTAAAATTTTCTCAAGCTTATGAGATTCAAGGGAAAACCCGTTAATTATAACCCTGTTCTTTGCAATTTCAAGTCCTGCCTTCATGGCAGCGGGATTAGACGTATCAATGAGCAATGGCAGACCTGTCACACTCTCCACCGCCTCAATAAAAAACGCCATACCCTTTTCAGGAAATTTTCCCAAAGGCCCGGTATTCACATCAATGGCAACGGCACCTTTTTCCACACACTGCTTCACAAGTTCCTGTATGGGTTTGGGATCACATGCCTTAAGCGCATCCCGGATACTTTTTTTTGTAATTCGAAAATTATCAGCGATCAGTTTCATAAAGCCATTCCAAGTTCACACATCGGTTTATTGCCCATTTAAATCTTCAGCTATCTCACGAAATAGTTCAAGGGCCGCCCCAAGATCTTCAACAATCTCCCGGGCAAGGATACCGGGATCGGGAAGATTTTCCGATGCTTCCAGGCTTTCATCTTTAAGCCAGAAGATATCAAGACTGGCCTTGTCCCGGTTTATGAGATCTTCATATTTGTATGCACGCCATCTCCCGTCCTGTTTTTGTTTTGTCCATGTGGGGGTACGTTTGTTTCTGTTTTTGGGGTTATAGCAGTTTACAAATTCATCAAGGTCTTCACGTTTTAAAGGATTTGTCTTGAGCGTAAAATGCTTGTTTGTCCGAAGGTCATAAATCCAGAGTTTCTTTGTCCAGGGGGTTTCAGATGCCGCCTTGCGGTCAAAAAAGATCACGTTTGCTTTTACTCCCTGGGCATAAAACAAGCCGGTTGGCAGACGAAGGAGTGTGTGAACATCACATTCGTGCATGAGTTTCCTGCGGATCTGCTCTCCTGCCCCGCCTTCAAAAAGCACATTGTCCGGAACAACAACGGCTGCACGACCGTTTTGTTTGAGCAGTGTTTTGACATGCTGGATAAAATTAAGCTGTTTATTTGAAGTGGTTGACCAGAAATCATCCCTTACAACACTGTCTTTTTCTTTGGTGACTTTACCGTTTTCTCCGACAATGGTGGTACTGCTTTTTTTGCCAAAGGGCGGATTCGTTAAGATCAGATTAAAGCGTTCGCCGGGATCTGCTGCCAGGGAATCCGATACCATAATCGGAAGATTCTCGTCACTGCCGATACCATGCAGCATCAAATTCATGGCACAAAGGCGGGCAGTGCTTTGAACCAGTTCCCAGCCTTTAAATGTTTTTTCTTTAAGGTTTTTCTTAACTGCCTTGGTCATGTTTTTATTGTGATTGATAATATAATTATGGGAGGCAAGGATAAAGCCGCCGGTGCCACAGGCCGGGTCGCAAATGGTTTCACCGGGTTTTGGATTTATTGCATCCACCATGGCGCGGATCAGGGGACGGGGTGTAAAATACTGGCCGGCACCTGTTTTTGTATCCTGAGCATTTTTTTCAAGCAGGCCTTCATAGGCATCGCCCTTGACATCTGCACCCATTCTCGACCAGTTTTCAGTGTTAATCAGATCAACAATCAGCCGCCGCAGTTTGACCGGGTCCTGAAATTTATTCTGGGACTTCATAAAGATCAGACCCAGCAGGCCTTTTCCTTTTCCCAATTTTTCTAAAACATGACGATAATGATAGAACAACTCATCCCCATCCTCTTTAACCAGGCTTTGCCAGTCATAGTTTTGGGGCACTATGCTTTTTTGTTTATATGGCGGCTTTGTCCTCTCATCCGCCATTTTAAGAAACAGCAAATACGTCAATTGCTCCACATAATCGCCATAGCTCATCCCGTCATCACGAAGAACATTACAATAATTCCATAATTTTTGTACAATATCTGCCGGACTCATTTCTTCTCCTGATATTTCATTTCAATCAAGGGGTTCCCTCCCTTTCCAGTTTTCCGGAACCCACAACCGCCACCGGGTGACAAGCTTGCTGTTTTTTAATTTTGGATCAAGCTTAGCCTTTACTGCTGTCAGCCGTTTGCGGCATTGTTCCAAGGCAGTTGTTTCATCCGGG
>JAFCZY010000278.1 GCA_019314105.1 Deltaproteobacteria bacterium | reverse complement strand
TTCCCAGCGTAATGCAAATCCATCCAGCCTTATTTTGACTTCCTTGAGCTGATGATCTGTAGCTTTTGATAGAATTTTAAATCGATCAGCCGGAAATCCAATAATGCGGCTATCTGTTAATTCGATATAAATCCTTCTGCCTTCCGTCCAGGCCTTAATTGCGGTAGGTTCTACAATTTCCATTTTATTTATCTCGGGACTCATTATATTTCCCCATTAAAAGAAGTTGATTTTCAAATACGATCTTTTCTATTTTTCTGATGGTCAATGGTCGTACACCCTTGAATAGAAATGGAATCTGAAGGAACCTATTTTCATGACGAAAATGATGCAAAACCTTTCACAGCGCTGCTTGTAGAAGGTGCTTGGGTATCGGGAAGTGGAGTGGATGGTAAAAACGGAATGGATTCCCATTTAATTAAATCACTGCATGATAAGTCAAGAAAAAAGACATATATACTGACAGTCAGGGCGCTTTCCTTGCAGGGATTATTGTCTTTTGGATAGATACATGGTATGTAAATAATTATGGCAAGAAAACCTCGAATTCACTATTCTGGAGCAATTTATCATGTCATGCTCAGGGGGAATGCGAAGCAGATTGTTTTTCATAAATTAAGGAAAGTTTGACCCCAATGACCCCAATGATTTATCCATGGATGATACCGGCAGCAACTATCGCTTTTTTGTTATTCGTATGGCTGTTATGGCTTATTTTAAGGCGATCAAGAGAAAAGCCGCTTGATAAAGGTCCTGCCCCAAAAGATGGAAAAGATTTTGTGGATCAGAGAATAGAACAGGATCGGAAAACACGGTTGTTTCTGCATGGTTTATCTGTATTGCAGCGGGAGGGTCGGCTGCTGGATTTTTTTGATGAAGATTTGAGCTTGTATGATGATGAGCAGATTGGTGCGGCCGTACGCAGTATCCACGAGGACTGTAAAAAGACAATCAAAAAACATATTAACCCCCAGCCTGTGATAGAAAAGGAAGAGGGCGAAAGGGTAACGATTGAACCCGGGTTTGATATTGATTCAATCAAGCTGGTTGGAAATGTTTCAGGAGACCCCCCTTTTGAGGGTATTTTGAAACACAGAGGATGGAAAGCCGGAAAAAAAGAAATTCCAAAACTGTCAGATATTCAGGATGCAGCGATGATTACGCCCGCAGAAGTTGAAATACAATAGAACAGGAAATTATTTTTCAGGAGACACCTTGGATTTTCAAGACAGACAATATGTGATCGGCATTGATTTAGGGACGACCAATTCTGCTGTTTCATATGTGGATATGGCAGCGGTAAAGGAGAATAAAAAAAATCTCGTTAAAGTCTTTCATATCCCTCAACTCACCGGGCATGGTGAATTTACAAAATTGCCGGTTCTCCCCTCTTTTTTATATATTCCCGGCAAATACGATATTTCAGAACAAGCCTTAAAGCATCCATGGAAAAAAAGAGAGGATCTTTTTGCCGGAACGTTTGCCCGGGACCATGGGTCTAAAATCCCGTCCCGTCTGGTGTCATCGGCAAAAAGCTGGCTGTGTCATCAAACGGCTGACAGACGAGCAAAAATATTGCCCTGGGGATCTGAAGGGGGTGAGAAAGTGTCGCCGGTCACTGCCACATCGGAATATCTGCTGCATATCAGAAATGCTTGGAATTATTATGTAAAGGATGAAGACAAGTTCCTTGAACATCAATTTGTGGTGATCACTGTCCCGGCTTCGTTTAATGAAGAAGCAAGAGACCTGACCCTGGAGGCTGTAAAAACAGCAGGGTTTGGCTCTTCAGTAACCCTGCTCGAAGAACCCCTGGCTGCATTTTATAGCTGGTTGATTCATCATGAAGAGGACTGGCAACAGCAGGTAAAGCCGGATGATCTGATACTGGTTTGTGATGTGGGGGGCGGGACAACGGATTTCAGTTTGATCAGCCTTAAAGCATCAGCCGGAACACCCAGATTTGAACGGATTGCCGTGGGAGATCATTTGATTCTCGGGGGCGATAATATTGATCTGGCACTGGCAAAAAAAGTTGAGGCAAAGTTTAAATCAAAGGCTGCATTAACTCCGGATAAATGGAAAACCTTGTGTCATCGATGCCGAGAAGCCAAGGAAAAAATACTGGATAAGGGTGAAATGCGTGTCAGGATAACCCTTAAAGGGGAAGGTCGGGCCTTGATCGCAGGGACGCTTGCGGCAGATTTAACAAAAGAAGAGGTTGAAACCCTCTTGCTGGATGACTTCTATCCTTATGTTGACTCCAGAGAGAATTTACCGCTTGATTCAGGCACGGAAATCACTGATTTTGGTCTTTCCTTTGAAAAAGAATCCGCCGTCACCCGGCATATTATACGGTTTCTGGAAAATCACCGGGAGGATGTCAAAAAAAATCTTGCAAAGAATCCTCTGCCGGATTTTATTTTATTTAACGGGGGAACCCTTAAACCCGTTCTCGTTCAGGAGAGGATACGGCAAACCATTGGAAAATGGTTTAATGCAAAAGAATCGGAAGTCCCCCAAATTCTTGAGAATAACATCCCGGAACTGGCAGTGGGCATGGGCGCGTCTTATTATGGTCTGGTCAAGCAGGGAAAAGGGGTTAAGGTCGGCAGTGGAAGCCCGCGAAGTTATTATATCGGGGTTTCGATTAAAGACGTCACTTCTCCCCAAGCGGTCTGTATCGTTGAAAGAGGGCTGGATGAGGGGTCTGTTATTGATCTTGACCAGGTAAAATATGATGTCAGAGCCAATGAACCGGTGAGTTTTGATATTTATTATTCCAGTTATCGAACCGGGGATAAGGCAGGCGAAATCATTCCCATTGATGATTCTTTTTCATCCATGGCCCCGATCCGGACCATTATTAAGTTTGGAAAAAATGGCGGGATGAAAATTATCCCTGTAACGATTGGTGCAGAATATACAGAGATGGGGACCCTTTCCATGTATTGCCATTCAGACGTGAGTGATCATAAATGGAAATTGCAGTTTCAGTTAAGAGACAGGGATAAAGGGGGAGAACCGGATGATGCCCAAATTTATGATGACGCCCTGATAAAAGAGGCTGTCCATCGAATTCATCAGGTGTTTATAGATGAAGCTGATTCACATAATGGGCTGGAAACGATGGTCCGGCAGATTGAAAAAATAGTGGGGCAGAAAAAAGCAAATTGGCCGTTATCATTTTTACGGCGCATTGCAGACACCCTTCTGGAACTTGAAAATACGCGAAAACATACGGCTGACCACGAGGCAAGATGGCTTAATTTGACAGGGTTCTGCATGCGTCCCGGGTTCGGGGATGCCTTTGATGAGGAACGGATCAGGAAATTATGGAAAATTTATCTTGC